>NZ_ALKL01000023.1:0-30485 GCF_000286635.1 Veillonella sp. ACP1
ATAATAATCACTATATTATTCCTCGATAGCTCAGTTGGTAGAGCAATCGGCTGTTAACCGATCGGTCGTAGGTTCGAGTCCTACTCGGGGAGCCAATATTGGCCCGTTGGTCAAGCGGTTAAGACACCGCCCTTTCACGGCGGTATCCCGGGTTCGATTCCCGGACGGGTCACCACATGGACGATTAGCTCAGCTGGGAGAGCGCCTGCCTTACAAGCAGGATGTCGGCAGTTCGATCCTGTCATCGTCCACCACAGTAAGAAGCAAGCTGAGGCTTGCTTCTTTTTTATTGCAACTATGGTATACTGTAAGATATAGTTTTGATTATATTTATATCAAGGAGAGTCGAATATGAACTTTAGAGAAGCAACCATGCGTATCAGTTTTTGTCTCGCCTTAGCATTTGTTTCAACTTTCACAATCGCTAATGCAGCAAATGTAGATGCTCAAACTACAAAACCCCGTTCTATTCCTATTGCGCCAGTAAAGATCATCCCTGATCCTGGCACTATCAAAACGTCGCCGATTCAAATTACTTCGACCACGTCAAATACACCATCTACAGTGGGAAAGGCTAACTACGATGGCCATTTAGATAATTTCCCATCTCGCAAGGTAACACTTGTAGTGCCAACAACATTGCGCAATGAAAATACGGCTGCCTTTGGTAAATATTTATCCGATTCAGTGGCAAATGTCTTGCGCTATCCATACTACGATACAACCGTAGTAAGCACCAACACACCATTAGCACAAATCACAGCTGTTGATTTAGCCGAAGTGGCAGCATCACAACATTCCGAAATTGTCATTATGCCGGTGCCAATGCAAGACATATATGTACAATTACCAACGTCCTATCTCAGCCAATACTATCATGATGATAGCGACGACATTCACATTCAAGCTAAAGTATCTGCTATGATTTATTTCTACGATACGAATGAAGGTATCGTTCACACCATCCGTAGTGGTTTTAACCAAATCGATGATACCTTGACTATGCCAACACATAAATCCATATGGAATAAAGTCATAAAAGACTTACTTGAACAATTACCATATAAACGTGTTCCAACGGATCGAGATCGTTATCAAGCTCCTGGTATTAATGCAGAAATGCCAGTTGTTCCAGACTATGAATTTCAAGTGGAACAACCAAAAAATACAGCTTACTCTCTAAAAGGTGTTAGTGTATTATAATTCAAAACAATGCAACAGCAAAAGGGTGTCACCCACATGGGTGACACCCTTTTTGCGTATACAAGCAAATAAGGAGTACTCCAAGAGTACTCCTTATTTACCAAGGCTATATCAATGTATAACTACTATATGCGTTGTGTTACCTTTAAACGAAGTAATGCCCGTGCTAAGGCGAGTTCAGCACGCTCTACATCTATATCAGGTGTAGGGTTAGACAAACGTCCTTCAGCGCGTTCTTTTGCTCGTTTCGCGCGATCGATATCGATGGTTTCTGGACTTTCACAATTAGGTGTTACAATGCTCACCTTGTTGTGTTCAATTTCAACAAAGCCCCCGAAAACAGCAAATGTATGCTGTTGTCCATCAGGATTATCGACACGTAAAGGGGCTATATCTAGGGCAATAATCATAGGTGCATGATTAGGCAATACACCAAATTCGCCATCGATAGCATGCCCTACGAAAAAATCAGCCTTACCATCATATACAATCGCATCAGGTGTTATTATCGTTAGGGTCATAGGTTCCGCCATGGATTATTCCCCCTTCTCTTGCATTTCCTTTGCTTTTGCAACGGCTTCATCAATGGTACCAACCATATAGAATGCGCCTTCTGGTAAATCATCATGTTTACCATCAAGGATTTCTTTAAAGCCACGCAATGTTTCTTGTAATGGTACATATTTACCAGGAGAACCGGTAAATACTTCTGCTACGAAGAATGGTTGACTCAAGAAACGTTGAATTTTACGAGCTCGAGATACAGTTAACTTATCTTCATCAGATAATTCTTCCATACCTAGAATTGCGATGATATCTTGTAAGTCGCGATATTTTTGCAACACTTCTTGAACGCCACGAGCCACGTTATAATGTTCATCCCCAAGCACATGAGGGTCCAAAATACGGCTTGTAGAATCAAGTGGATCTACGGCAGGATAAATACCAAGTTCCGCGATGGACCGAGACAATACTGTTGTTGCATCCAAGTGAGCAAATGTAGCTGCTGGTGCAGGGTCAGTCAAGTCATCGGCAGGTACGTATACGGCTTGTACAGACGTAATGGAACCTTCTTTTGTAGATGTAATACGTTCTTGTAAGGCACCTACGTCATTTGCCAATGTAGGTTGATAACCTACAGCAGATGGCATACGACCTAAAAGGGCAGATACTTCGGAACCAGCTTGAATAAAACGGAAGATGTTATCGATAAACAAGAGCACGTCTTGTTTCTTCACATCACGGAAATATTCAGCCATTGTAAGACCTGTCAAACCAACGCGCATACGAGCCCCTGGTGGCTCATTCATTTGTCCATATACCAAGGCTGTTTTATTAATAACGCCGGATTCCTTCATTTCGTTCCAAAGGTCATTACCTTCACGAGTACGTTCACCTACACCAGAGAATACGGAATAGCCACCATGTTCTGTGGCAACATTGTGAATCAATTCCATAATCAATACTGTTTTCCCTACGCCGGCACCGCCGAACAAACCGATTTTACCACCTTTTACGTATGGTGCGATCAAGTCTACGACTTTGATACCCGTTTCAAGAATTTGTGTATCTGGTGAAAGGTCATCAAATTTAGGTGCTGGACGATGGATAGGCCACATTTCATCTGCTACTACAGGAGCTGGATCATGGTCTACGGTTTCACCCAACACATTAAAGATACGACCCAATACGCCTTCACCAACTGGTACGGAGATTGCAGCACCAGTGTCTTCTGCTTCCATACCACGGGTCATACCATCAGTAGAACTCATAGCAACGCAGCGAACCATATCGTCCCCTAAGTGTTGCATAACTTCTACTACAATTTTTTGTCTATCGTGCGCTTTATGGTCATGGTAGATGTGAATGGCGTTATAGATAGCTGGTAAATGACCAGCTTCAAAACGCACGTCTACAACTGGGCCGATGACCTGCACCACTTTCCCAATATTATTACTCATTAAGAGGTCTCTCCTTATCTATTGCAAGGCATTGGCACCGCCAACAATTTCAGAAATTTCATTCGTAATACTGGATTGACGTAATTTATTATATTCAAGCCCTAAGGAACTGATGAGATCCCCAGCATTATCAGTAGCAGATGTCATAGCTGTCATACGAGCACCTAATTCACTTGCCGCCGCTTGTAATAATCCATTATATACGGTAATTTCTAAATATTTTGGTAATAATGCATCCAGAACTGCTGCAGGGTCCGGCATAAATTCATACTCTTCGCCCTTTACTTCATCATCTGGTTGCTCTAACGGTAGAATGCACTCTGCCTGTGCAATTTGCGTCATAGAATTTACAAAGCGCGTATAAATCATGATAACTTCGTCAACTTCATGACGTTCATATAATGAAAGTGCATGATCCATAATATGTCGCGCATGTTCGTAACTCGGTTTATCGGAAAAACCACTGTACGATTGATCAATATGATAGTGACGAGATTTTAAACTATCCTTTGGTTTTCGCCCAGCTGTAATGAGGCAATATTCATCAGGTGTTTTTTGACCGATTTGTTCTATTGCCAATTTTAATACGTTAGACGAATAGGCGCCTGCAAGGCCCTTGTCAGCACCGATAACGATATAACAAGTCCGTTTTACAGGTCTACTTTCAAGTAGAGGACTTACATAATCTCGTAAATCACTAGTGGAGATATGACGCAAGATTTGCCCTATTTTTTCTGCGTATGGCCGCGTTGCATCAGCTTTTGCTTGAGCCCTACGAAGACGAGCAGAAGCTACCATCTTCATCGCTTTTGTTATTTGTTGCGTATTAGTAACACTCTTTATACGCTTTCGCAAATCTTGTGCACTAGCCATACATTACGCCTCCTTACGGGAAACTAATGTATGTGTAGCACCAAAGGCTTCTACACATTCTGGAATAGCTTGTTTTAACAAGTTTTCTGTTGCTTCATCAAGTTTATTTGTGCTTTCAATATTGCTGATAATTTCAGGATAATTTGCACGAATAAAACGCAATAATTCCGCTTCGAATGCCAACACATCAGCTACTTGAATGCTAGCTAAGTATCCCTTAGTACCAGCGTATAGGTTAATAACCATTTCGGCTACACTCATTGGCTCATATTGACCTTGTTTCAACATTTCAGTCAAACGTTCACCGCGGTCCAATTGTGCTTTTGTAGCTGCATCAAGATCAGAACCGAACTGAGCAAATGCTGCTAATTCACGATATTGTGCAAGGTCCAAACGCAATTGACCAGCTACTTGTTTCATCGCTTTAGTTTGCGCACTACCACCTACACGAGATACGGACAAACCTACGTCAACAGCAGGACGAATACCGGAGTAGAACATATCTGTACCCAAGAAAATTTGACCATCTGTAATGGAAATTACGTTTGTAGGAATGTAGGCTGATACGTCACCCGCTTGCGTTTCAATGATAGGCAAAGCTGTAATAGAACCGCCACCAAGTTCTGGTGAAAGTTTCGCAGCACGTTCCAATAGACGGCTGTGTAAGTAGAATACGTCCCCTGGATACGCTTCACGCCCTGGTGGACGGCGTAATAATAGAGACATAGCGCGGTATGCAGCCGCTTGTTTTGTTAAGTCATCATATACGCAGAGTACATGTTTTCCTTTGTACATGAAATATTCGCCCATTGCAACACCTGCATACGGAGCAATGTATTGTAATGGAGCCCCTGTAGAAGCACTAGCAGAAACGACGATTGTATAATCCAATGCGCCAGTTTCTTCTAACTTTTGTACTACACGAGCTACAGTAGATTCTTTTTGACCAATTGCTACATAGATACAGATAACATCTTTACCTTTTTGGTTGATGATTGTATCAAGAGCAATTGCTGTTTTACCTGTACCACGGTCACCAATGATAAGCTCACGTTGACCACGGCCAATTGGTACCATCGCATCGATAGCCTTCAAACCTGTTTGCAAAGGTTCGTTTACAGATTGACGATCCGCAATACCAGGTGCTGGATGTTCTACAGGACGACGTTCTGTCGCTTGAATAGCACCCTTGCCATCGATAGGTTGCCCCAACGGATTAACTACGCGACCAATAAGGGCATCCCCTACTGGTACGTCCATGATTTTGCCGGTACGGCGTACTTCATCGCCTTCTTTAATTAAGAAGTCGTCACCAAGTAGTACGGCACCAACATTGTCTAATTCTAAGTTCAAAACCAGGCCATATACGCCGTGTGGTAATTCTAACAATTCACCGGCCATGGCTCTTTCAAGACCATAAATATGGGCGATGCCATCCCCTACGTCGAGGACAGTACCCACGTCATCGACATTAAGGTCAACATCATAGTCCTGAATCTGCTGTTTGATTATAGCAGTGATTTCTTCAGGCTTCATTTTCATATATACCCATTCACCCCAATCTAATAGAGTCAGTTCGTACTAACGTTTTTTTCAATTCGTCTAAGCGACGTGCAATCGATCCATCAATGCGTTTATCACCGATTTGAATGATAATACCACCCATGATTCTAGGGTCTTGACGCACCAATACAATGACATCCTTGCCAGTCATCGCTTGTAATTTAGCTTGTACATCATCACGCAATGTATCAGTTAATGGTTCTGCTACAGTTACAATTGCTTCTAAAATACCTCGTGCTTCTCGAGATTTTTTTATGAAAGCTCTAATTGTATCTTGCAAATAACGATATCTGCCACGTTTAACCATGACATACATGAAATGAAGTACTGTCTTTTCTACAGCAGTGCCAAAGACCTTTCCAAGTAGAGAAATCTTTGCATCTGCTTCCACAATAGGATTATTAATAAACCCTACCAATTCTGGTTGTTCATTAAGAACAGAGGCCACATATAAAAGATTTTCTTCTGTAGTTACTAAATTACCTTGTTCTTGAGCTAGCTCTAACATAGCTGAACTGTATTTATCTGCTACAATTTCTGTGCTCATAATATCACAACCCTATCGTTTTACTATCAAGTTTCGCAATAGCGTCTTCAATTAATTTTGTATTAGTTTCGCTGTCCATATCTTTTGCCACAACCTTAGTCGCCATTGCAACAGATAAGGAAATAACTTCGTTACGCAAATTATTCATAGCACGATCACGTTCGTTTACGATATCTTGACGAGCTCGTTCTTTTTCACGTTCAATTTGTTCACGAGCTGCTGCCAATTGTTCACGCGTAGTCGCTTCTGCTTGTTGCACTGCCTTTTCAACGATTTGTTGAGCCTCTTGACGTGCATTCGCTATTTGCGCAGCATAATCAGCTTTGAATTGTTCCGCTTCATTACGAGCAGCTTGAGCATCTGCTAAGTCCTTAGCAATGCGTTCTTTACGCTCTTGCATCATAGAAACCAATGGTTTATATGCAAAACGGGCCAAAATCCAAACTAATATAAAAAAGTTTAGCATTTGAGCAAGAATTGTCCCTAGCGTTAAATCTACCAAGGTCGTTCCTCCTCGCTATTATCTGAACAATAAAATGAAAGCAACTACTACGCCGATGATAGGCATAGCTTCGATTAAGCCGATAGCTACGAACATTGTGGACATTAATTGACCGCGCAATTCAGGTTGACGTGTAATACCTTCAATAACTTTACTAGCTACCATGCCGTCACCAATACCTGCCGCGATAGCACCACAACCTACTGCGATTGCCGCAGCTAATGCGAATAAACCTTGAACTTCCATAATAAATCCTCCATTAAAATTAGTGTTCTTCACTTAATGCCATACCTAAATAGTTGGCTGTTAGAACTGTAAAAATAAAAGCTTGAATAATACCAATAAATAAACTAAAAGCAATCCAAACCCATGGTACAGGTACGAACCAAGGCAAATTATAAAGGATTTCCAATAAAATTTCGCCAGCTACAATATTACCAAATAGACGGAAAGCTAATGTGATAGGTTTTGCTATTTCTTCAAATATGTTTAGAACTAGCATAGCCTTATAAGGCTGTAAGAAATGATTAAAATAAGATAAGCCTTTTACTTTAATCCCCATTCCCCAAACTATAAAGCTACTGCACAATGCGAGTGCTGCTGTTGTATTAATATCCGCCGTAGGCGAAGTAACAGCATGTAGCGTTGGCAATAAACCAAGCTCATTACCAACAAAGATAAATAAGAAGAATGTGAATAACAATGAACTCACCATCGGCCAGTGTTTCCCAAGCGTTGGCGATAATTGACCTTCTAATGCTTCCAATATAGTTTCCACTACATTTTGAACACCCGAAGGCACTAATGCTCGATTTCGCGTAGCAAGCACGGAAATGATGATGACGATCGCCATCGTAATCCACGTAGCAATTAAGGTATCGATGTTAAACGATAAACCTAGCCACTGTACTACTTGATGGTGACCCGCATGCAGTTCCACAGACTCAACCCCTTTCTCACGTAGCAATATAAATTTTATATATATCCATATAATATATATCTATGTATTATCATACCTCTTTATAGGTATATAATCAACACTTCTGGAGTAAACAATTCGTGATTTACATATTAAAAATGCATTTTATGCATTTAAAATTCATAATAGGAATGTAATTAATCCTTATTTCATGCGATTTAGTCCTATCGCCCAATGCAATAAATTTTATTACTTACTTAATCGCCAAAACACGATATACAATACAGGCTGTATAAGTACAACTGAAATCAATAAACTTTCAGCTCGTACACCAGGTATTTGCAATCCTATAACTACGAAGGCGCCAATCAGAGCCAATCGCCACATCATTTGACGTCGCGCCTTAGCTACAGCCTGGTGTGGATTGCCATATGCTAGCCCTTTATTATGTAGACCTAACAGTACTAAATAAACCATCATAGTCAACATGCCCCATAACCAACCGAGCACGTACTGATTCCAGCCCACAATATATTGGACAAGTAGGCCTAAAAAGGTAACAAAAAAACAGGCCCATAGCACATGACGTATGAATTTAATATATTGATTCATAAATACCTCACTATTTAACCTGTTTATATAACATATAAAAGCCTGTTAGGGCACCGAATAATCCAAGAATAACCATGCATAATGGCATGGTATCCATCCATGTATCCAGTTTATATCCTATCCAGATAAATCCACCGATACAAAATAGAAGGGTCAGCCCTGCCGATGTAGCCATCGCCAGAGCTTTCACCATATCCTTGTCCATATTATTTACCAAATCGATTAGGACGATTAGCATCGCCTAAGAACTCGTGACGTAAAGCTTGCAAGATACGCTCAGATGCTTTGCCATCACCATAGGGGTTAACCGAATTCGACATCGTCTTATACGCTGCTGCATCATGTAATAGCTCATGAGCAGCTTTATATACCGCGTCTTTATCAGTACCTACAAGGCGTACTGTACCAGCATCAACAGCCTCTGGGCGTTCTGTAGTATCACGCAATACGAGAACTGGTTTACCGAGAGCGGGGGCCTCTTCTTGAATTCCGCCAGAATCTGTAAGAATTAAATAGGACTTAGCCATCAAGTTTGCAAATGGCTCATAATCAAGAGGATCGATAAGTGTAACACGGTCAACATCCCCTAGTTCCTCTCGAACTACTTGACGAACTTTAGGATTTTTATGTACTGGGAATACCACTTGAATATCATCAAAATCATTCAATAAATCACGAATGGCTTGATACACATGGCGCATAGGTTCACCAAGGTTTTCACGACGATGTGTGGTAACAAGAACTGTACGCTTATTTGGATCGAGTGCATTAATAGCCGCATCATCAAAGACATAATTATCTTTTACCGTTGTATCTAGTGCATCAATTACAGTATTACCAGTAACATAAAGGTGATCAGTATTAATATTTTCTCGTTTTAAATTCGCTTCAGAACTAGCGGTAGGTGCAAAATGATATGTTGCCAAGGAACCTGTTAATTTGCGGTTCATCTCTTCTGGAAATGGAGAGTAAATATCGCCTGTACGAAGGCCTGCCTCCACATGACCTACTGGGATTTCTTGGTAAAAGGATGCCAACGCACCTGCAAAGGTTGTTGTCGTATCACCATGAACGAGTACTACATCAGGTTTTGCTTCTTCTAAAACGGATTTTAATCCCATCAATGCACGATTTGTCACATCGTACAACGTTTGACCTTGGCTCATGATATTCAAATCATAATCAGGCGTAATGTCAAACAGGCGCAACACTTGGTCGAGCATATCTCTATGTTGTGCTGTTACAGTTACAATCGGCTCCATATCTGGTGCCGCTTCTAAGGCTTTTACTAGCGGAGCCATTTTGATTGCCTCTGGTCTTGTACCAAAGATAGTCATTACTTTCAACATTTACTCATCCTCCACAGAGTCTAATAAAAAAGGGGCGCATTGCGCCCCTACATTGGTTACTCTTTTTTAGAGTCATCATCTGCATGCTCTAATGCTTTTGCCAATTCTTTGCGATCAAACGAAATAGTTTCATCTAAATCGCTACGTTCAATTGTAGGGCGTGGTAAGGGATGTCCCGCCGCATCACTATGTGTAATAACACCTAAGCGACGAGCCACATAGATACTAC
This sequence comes from Veillonella sp. ACP1, assembly GCF_000286635.1. Taxonomy (NCBI): domain Bacteria; kingdom Bacillati; phylum Bacillota; class Negativicutes; order Veillonellales; family Veillonellaceae; genus Veillonella; species Veillonella sp. ACP1. Next base: position 9,759 of record NZ_ALKL01000023.1, read on the forward strand.
ATAGGAAAATGGCTAAGACTAGTACGCAACCAATCCAAGCATTAACCTCTGCAACGATAACCGAAACACCACCGAAGAGAGCGGTAACGGCATACATCATCAATACTGCTTGTTTTTGAGATAAGCCTTGTGCCAATAAACGATGGTGTACATGACCTTTATCTGGTTTAAAGATAGGTCGTCCACTAATCTTACGACGTACGATAGCAAACAATGTATCTAATATAGGTAAACCAAGAACGATAGCTGGAACAACTAAAGCAATGGTAGCTGCCGTTTTCACGGCCCCCATAACAGATATAGCTGCTAAGGTATAGCCGAGGAGCATCGAACCGGTATCTCCCATGAATATCTTAGCGGGATTAAAATTGTACCGCAAGAAACCTACCGTCGCACCTGCAAGAGCCAATGCGATACAAGCTAAATCAATTTGACCTAATTGTAATGTCATCGCACATACGGCAATACAAGCGATAAAGGAAATCCCTGCTGCCAAGCCATCAAGCCCATCGATTAGATTGACAATATTTGTAAATCCTACAATCCAGAATATGGTCAACGGAATGGCCCAATACTTTAAATAAACTACACCACCCCAAGGGAGGTTGATAAAGTCTACGCGAATATCATAGGCCACAAGAATGGCGGCAGCAATAATTTGCCCCATCAATTTCGTCTTCGGTTCAATTTGTCGGATATCGTCCCAAATACCAACAAGGACTAAAATTACAGTACCCAATACGAACCCGAATAATTTATGGTCATGAGGAATACTATTGTTAAATAACACAGATCCTATATAACCAAGAAAAATAGCCAATCCACCAAGACGGGGAATAGCACCATGATGCACTTTACGAGCATCAGGTTTATCAATGGCCCCTACGGCAACGGCAAACCGTTTTACCAAGGGGGTTAGTGCAAAGGTTATGACGAGAGCCAACACAAAGGCCCACACATAATCAGGCACATACTCACTCATAAGTACACCTCCAACAACTCGAATTCAACAGATTCGAGGTTTCAACTTAGTTTGTTAAGCTGCGAATAGGTGCTGGAATACGACCGCCACGAGCAATAAACTCAGCTGCGCTGTATGGACTTACTTCAATAATTGGAGCATAGCCAAGAAGGCCGCCAAATTCAACAACTTCACCAACGGTTTTACCAGGAACTGGGATAACGCGGACTGCTGTTGTTTTATTATTAATCATGCCGATAGCAGATTCGTCGGCGATGATAGCAGAAATTGTATCTGCTGATGTGTCGCCAGGAATAGCAATCATATCGAGACCTACGGAACATACACAAGTCATAGCTTCTAATTTATCAAGGGATAGACTACCGCAAGATACAGCATCAATCATGCCTGCATCTTCAGAAACCGGAATGAAAGCACCACTTAAACCGCCTACGTGAGAGGATGCCATAAGACCACCTTTTTTCACCGCATCGTTTAACAAGGCTAATGCTGCTGTAGTGCCATGGCAACCACAGGAAGATAAGCCCATTTCTTCAAGTACATGAGCTACGGAGTCACCTACTGCAGGCGTTGGTGCCAAGGACAAGTCGATGATACCAAATGGTTTACCAAGGCGACGAGATGCCTCTTGTGCTACCAATTGACCAACACGTGTAATTTTGAACGCCGTACGTTTAATAGTTTCGGCCACAACGTCAAATGGTTCACCACGCACTGCTTCAAGAGCATGTTTTACAACACCTGGGCCAGATACACCTACGGAAATAGCGCTATCACCTTCGGTTACACCGAAGAAAGCACCTGCCATAAATGGATTATCTTCTACAGGATTACAGAAAATAACGAGCTTAGCACAACCAAGTGCATCATTATCTTTAGTAAGGTCAGCCGTCTTTTTAACGATAATGCCCATATCACGAACTGCATCCATGTTGATACCTGTTTTAGTGGAACCAACACCAACAGAACTACAAACGATGTCTGTTGTGGCTAACGCTTCAGGAATAGAATCGATAAGAATACGGTCAGCTTTAGTCTCACCTTTCGTAACGAGTGCAGAAAAACCACCGATAAAATTAACACCCACAGTTTTGGCTGCGCGGTCAAGCGCTTCTGCAATTGGTACATAAGATGTTAAATCACTGCCACCAGCCACTAAGGAAATCGGTGTTACAGAAATACGTTTATTGATGATAGGCACACCAAATTCACGCTCAATGTCCTCACCGGTTTTAACCAAATGTTCAGCTTCTTTGGTAATACGGTCATAAATGCGATTGCAGAGTTCTTTACCAGAGCTAGATGCACATTCTAACAAGCTAATGCCCATTGTAATGGTACGCACATCGAGCTTGTTATCATGAATCATCTGATTCGTTTCAAGAATATTGTCAATAGATAACATGTGCGCCTCCTTATCCTACGCGGTGCATGCTAAGGAAAATATCAGCATGTTGCGCACGAATTTCTACGCCTAATGTATTACCTAGTTCGGATAAAGCATCTTGAATAGATGTTAAATCTTTTACGTCGTTAGTTTCGGTTTCACACATCATAATCATATTAAACAAACCATCTAGAATCGTTTGGTTAATAGATAAGATATTTACTTTATGGTCTGCCAAAATACTGCTGACACCAGCAATGATACCTACACGGTCGACACCAACTACGGTAACTACTAATTTCATACAATCACCTTTTCTGACTCACTACAAACTATGTAAATGAAAATTCATTCATTCTATAAACCATATTAATATATTATATCACATATATCATATTAAGAGCGTGAAAACTTTATGAGAATGCTCATTCGGTCTCTATTGTGCCATTTAATGCAGCATTGACAATTTCCTCACCTGCAGTGAGTAGTGCCACAAGACCTAAATCGCCTTTGTAACTTTCACCATAAATTTTGTATAAATCTTCTGTACCAGATGGTCTAGCTACGAACCACCCTTTATCAGTTTCTACGCGTACACCATCGATTGGCATATCATTATACAATGATGTGGTACGAATATTCGTGATGGGATCACCATCAACAGCAGTGGCAGTAATTAATTCAGCACTCATTTGTTTTAGGATTTGTTTTTGCTCTTTTTTGCATGGTGCATCAATACGGCCAAAACTTGGATTTCCAAACTCCTCAACAAATTCGTCAGCCATTTTTAGTGCAGATTTTCCCATAACAGCCATGATTTCCATACTTAACAAAGCCATAATCATACCATCTTTATCGGTAGTCCAAACAGTGCCATCCTTTTTCAAGAAGGAAGCGCCCGCACTTTCTTCACCACCTATGCCAATGGCTCCATCAAATAAAAGCTGTGAAAAATATTTAAAGCCCACAGGTACTTCAAACACAGGAATTTCAGCATCAGCAGCCCATTTATCAATCATCGTAGTGCATACAACAGTCTTACCAACACCCTTATTTTTCCATCCGCGCGTGGTAAATAAATAGCGAGCTGCTAATGTTAAAAATGTATTAGCCGATATAAGCCCACTGGACACGACAATGCCATAGCGATCATAATCAGGATCATTACCAACTGCTAAATCAAAATCCCCGATTCGATTAATAACCGAAGCCATCACATAAGTGGAAGAACAGTCCATACGAACTTTGCCATCATGGTCATAGGTCATAAAACTAAAGGTCGGATCATAATCATCATGAATGATAGTTAAATCAAGACCATATCGTTCCTTGATAGCATTCCAATAGCTGGCACCGCTACCACCTAATGTGTCCACCAATACCTTTGGACCGGCCGCTTTAATGGCCTCCATATTAATAACATCGCCTAATTCTTCCACATATAAGCCTTTATAGTCATATGGCACTTGTGCAGTAGGTTCAATATTATCTATACTAATGCGCTTAAAGTCCTCGCTTTCACAATAGGCAGTCAAATACTCGTTGGCACGCATCTCAATCCATTTTGTCACCACCGTATCAGCAGGACCACCGATAATCGTATTATATTTAATGCCCCCATTATCAGGCGGGTTGTGAGACGGTGTAATAATGATACCGTCCGCCTTATCGTCATGTTCTTCATTGTATCGAATAATAGCGCGTGATACAGAAGGTGTTGGGACGAAAGCCATATCACAATCTACCATAGCTGTAACGCCATTACCAGCTAATACCTCAAGCACGGTCACAAGTGCGGGCTGAGATAATGCATGCGTATCTTGGCCTACGAATATAGGACCAGTAGCACCAAATTGTTTACGACCATCACAAATGGCTTGTGTAATAGCAGCCACATGAAGGTCTGTAAATGTACCATCTACGGAGGTACCACGATGGCCAGATGTACCGAATGAAACCAATTGTGTAGGATTTGTCATATCTGGAACATTATCAAAGTACGCATCTACAATGGTCTGTACATCTATAATATCTTGTTCTTGAACAGGTTTTCCTGCTAATGCATGAGCCATGCTAGCCTCCTTATTCTAATCTTTGTGTTCTACATAATGAGCATTATCCTTACATTCTTTGACGAGATTTTCTATCGGCGTCGGCACAACAGGTGTAGTGAATCCTTTGCCGATAACCTCTTGTGCATCTGTGATGAGAATGAAAGCCTCATTATCCACTTCTTCTATAACTTCTTTTAATTTATTGACTTGCAGCAAATTAACCGCTACCATTACAATCTGTTTCGGCGTTCTAGTATAAGCACCGATACCATTGATAATCGTCGCACCACGGCCGACCTTACTAATGACCGCATCACAGACCTCATAGGTTCGATAGGTAATGATGAAAGCTACCTTTCGTTGATTAAAACCAATGACGACCTTATTAGTAATAATCGTATATACATACAACGATACGAGTGTAACCGCTACAGCCTCTAAGCCAACCACAAATACAGCAGCTGCTAAGATAGCAGCATTGATGACACTATTAATGGATCCCATTTGAAGTCCATAGTATTTTCGGACGATCAATGCTATCGGATCAAGTCCACCCGTATTACCGCCAACACGATATACCATACCGAGGCCTACCCCCGTTGTAAGACCAGCCATCATAGAACTCAATAATGGATCAGAAATGACCATATTGTATTGCAAGAAATCAAAGGCATCTACCATCCAGGACAACATGACGGTACCGTACAAGGTATTGACAACCACGCGCTTACCTAGCCAGTGCCAAGCCGCCCAAAATATAGGAATGTTTAAAATCACATTCCATGTACCAACGGAAAGTCCTGTGATGTAATAGAGTATAAGACCAATACCACTAATTCCAGTGCTCACCAATTTGTGCGGTAACACAAACGCATCAAGGCCAGCGCCAAAAATAGCACAGCCAATGGCAACGATTATACATTGGTATACATCATCTTTATATTTAGACCACATATAGGCCTCCCTAAATTGCCATTTCACTATAAATATTCTATAATTAATTAATTGAATATATAGCATTATCACTATATATTTACATACATATACAGTCTCATCATAAACTACTTAATGTTTATTTTCAATCATTTTTAATCTCATGTACGAATGGTATAGAAATTTGTACAAATCATATGTCGCATCGAGGATTTTATGTCAAAAAGTATCGAACAATTAGGTCATAGTAAAATCAATATCGGCCTTGCTATTACTGGTAAACGCGATGACGGATATCACAATATCGACAGTATATTCCAGTCTATTCGTTTGGCGGACTCCATCTACTTTGCCAAACATCACTCCGTTGTATTCTCCGGTGTAGCACCAGAGTTACCACAATACATTCAAGATCTCATCCCCTATGATGAACGCAATTTAGCATTAAAAGCATTGCGCGAAGTACAAAAGTATACAGGATGTAAGGCAGGCGCCGCTATTCACCTCATGAAACGCGTACCCGCAGCGGCAGGTCTTGGCGGTGGCAGCGCAGATGCAGCAGCGATGCTACTAGGCCTCAATAAGTTTTGGGATTTGCGCCTCACCATGGATGAGTTGATGACATTAGGTGCTAAACTCGGCTCCGATGTACCATTCTTATTAAAAGGTGGCACGGCTCGTGGTACAGGTCGCGGCGAAGAACTCGTCTATCACCCATCCCCTGAGCCTCATTGGCTATTATTGGTAAAACCTGAAATTTCTGTATCCACTGCAGTAGCCTACGGTCGTTATAACGGCCAGTCCAACGCCACATCAGATACAATTACTAATGTATTACACCATTTGGAACAAAATGATATGTATGGGGCTTTCACAAATAGCGCTAATACATTTGAAGAATTATTATTCCCTGATCACGACGAACTGATTACGTGTAAAGAGTTCTTTACGAGCCGCGACTATCCAACCATCATGACCGGTAGTGGCCCTACCATGGTTGTGTTGTTAGAAAAACCGGCTCAAGCATTGTCCTTACAAGAAGAAATCAAAAAAGCTGGTCATAACTGGCTTTCACTAATTACAAAAACCTGCACACAGGAGGAGGTACAATGACAAAACGATTGCAACCTATACGTCTAGATGCCTATAAACCATTAAGCGAAGTAGTGAGTGAAACATTACGCTCAGCCATTCAGGATGGCACCCTTAAACCGGGCGAGCGCCTCATGGAAATTCCTCTCGCCGAAGAACTCGGTGTGAGCAGAACCCCTATCCGCGAAGCTATTCGCAAACTCGAACTTGAGGGATTCGTCGTAATGGTCCCACGTCGCGGTACCTATGTGGCAAATATTTCGTTAAAGGATATTACCCAAGTATTCGAAATCCGTTCCGCCCTTGAAGAATTAGCCGCTGGCCTTGCAGCAGAGCGCATTACAAGCGATGAAATAGAAACGCTAGAGCGCATGCTCGTGGAAATCGGCGATCACATGGAAAACAAAGATATGGATAGTGTAGTAGCCGCAGACGTAGCATTTCACGAGGTCCTCTACAAGGCTTCCCGTAATGAACGCTTAGCAGACATCGTCCACAACTTGCGGGAACAAACATACCGATTCCGCAGCTTTTCCATGAACCAACCAGGTCGGTTACGCAAAACGTGGGAAGAGCATCGCCTCTTGGTCGAAGCCATCGCATCCCATAACGCGGTACAAGCTCGTAAACTAGCGCGTATCCACATGGAACATTCTGAACAAACCTTATTACAAGGCATGGAGGATGCCAAATCCTTTAGTACAGAAAATATATAACACATAATAATCACATAATTGGATACCTGTTACACGCATACATAGATATAAATTGCATTTATGTATGCGTGTTTGTTATATTCTATAGAAGAATATTTCATTTTTTGGTACAATAGATACAAATTTTATAGTGTTATTAAAGAAAGGTGAGTTTTATGGAAGCTCTACTCAATGATGCAGTCTCCACGGTCAATACCTACCTGTGGAACTACTTGATCATCTTTATTCTCATCGGTGCTGGTCTCTTCTTTACGATGACCACTGGTGCCGTCCAAATCCGCATGTTTAAGGAAATGGTTCGCCTTGTCGCTTCTGGCGCTGGTTCTAAAACAGAAAAGAACCATGTATCCTCATTCCAAGCATTCTGCGTTAGTACCGCATCTCGCGTAGGTGTTGGTAACATCGCTGGTATCGCTATCGCCGTTGTACTCGGTGGTCCTGGTGCCGTGTTCTGGATGTGGGTTATCGCCCTTATCGGTGCTGCTACTGGCTTTATTGAAAGTACACTCGCTCAAATTTACAAGGAACCTGTTGCCAAAGGCGGTTTCTACGGTGGTCCAGCCTACTATATCCGCTATGGTCTTAACAACAAATTTCTAGCGGTTTTATTCGCTATTTTAATCAGCATTACCTATGGTTGGATTTACAACTCTGTACAAGCCAACACATTGGCTGCATCCCTTCAAATTTTCAACTTTGATGTAGCCTATACCGGTGTTGTTGTAGCCGTACTTGTCGGTCTTATCATCTTTGGTGGTATCAGCCGCGTTGCCAAAGCATCTGAAATCATCGTTCCAATCATGGCTGTTCTTTACATTGCGACTGCCTTATTCGTAGTCATCTCCAATATCAGCCAATTCCCTCATGTAATCTATACAATCGTTACATCTGCATTTGAACCATCTGCAGCCGGTGGCGGTCTATTAGGTGCTACTGTAATGAATGGTATTAAACGTGGTCTATTCTCCAACGAAGCAGGTGAAGGTTCTGTACCAAACGCAGCTGCAACAGCCGCTGTTAATCACCCTGTAGAACAAGGCCTTGTTCAAGCATTCGGTGTATTCCTTGATACATTCATTATCTGTACAGCATCCGCGTTTATCGTTCTCATGGTTGGCGACTATAGCACAACAGGGCTTACTGGTGTAGCACTTGTGCAACATAACCTAGCTCAAGAACTCGGTTCCTGGGCACCTACTGCTGTTGCTGTATTCATCGTAATGTTCTCCTTTAGTTCCCTTATCGGTAACTACTACTATGGTGAAATCAACATCAGCCACTTAACAGACAAAAAATATTGTCTCCATTTATTCCGTATCGGCGTAGTCCTAATGACATTCATCGGCTCTATCGCATCTCTTGATCTCGTATGGAACTTAGCCGACTTATTCATGGCGTTCTTAGTGTTAACAAACATTAGCTCCATCGTTCGTATGGGACGTACCGCAGGTCTTGCGCTTGATGATTACATCAAACAACGTAAAGCCGGTATCGATACACCTGTATTTAACCGTTCCGTTCTTAATCATACATTCGGTGTTGTATGGTGGGGCGAAGGTCAAACTACAGATTCCTCTGTACCTGCTACACCTGTAGAAGATACAATCGAAAAATAATATATACCGATTCTTAGGGTCTTTATTCTTTGGAATAAGGACCCTATTTTTTGTGAAAGCTCTAACTATTTACAATCATATCCAACTATAGAATATAGTTAACATTGTATGTAGGGTATTCATTCGTCCATGTCGAATACAATAAATAGCAAGACATTTAAACGATCCATTGATTCTGAATTATCAGGAGGACTTTTATATGCAAAACTATAATCCCTATGAAAACATGTTAAACACACTTGATGTAGCGGCCGAAAAGCTTGGCTACACAAGAAATGATTATGAAGTACTACGCCATCCAGAGCGCGAACTAAAGGTATCCGTTCCACTCCAACTAGATAATGGCGAAGTCCGCGTATATGAAGGCTATCGTTGCCAACACTCCACATTGCGTGGCAGTGCCAAGGGCGGTCTTCGTTTTCATCCAGATTCTGATGAAAACGAAGTTCGTGCATTAGCAGCTTGGATGACTATAAAAAATGCTATCGCTAATATCCCTTATGGTGGTGGTAAAGGGGGCATCAAGGTTGATCCTAAAACATTGAACCCTCGCGAATTAGAACGGTTAACGCGTAACTTTGTACGTCGCATTGCGCCTATCATCGGCGTTAATACGGACGTTCCTGCGCCAGATGTAAATACGAATGCCCAAATTATGAGCTGGATTGTTGACGAATATAGCACATTAAAAGGCGAATGGAGCCCAGGTATCGTTACGGGCAAACCTATCGAAGTGGGCGGATCCCTAGGTCGTAATGAAGCCACGGGTCGTGGTTGTCTTATCGCATTGCAATGCTATTTAGCTAAAAAAGGCTTAGACATCAAAAACATGACCGTTGCTGTGCAAGGCTTTGGCAATGTCGGTTCCGTAGGTGCTCGTCTTATCGCAGAAGCAGGTGCTAAGGTTGTAGCTATCGGCGACGTAGCTGTTAATCTATACAATCCAAATGGCCTCGATGTTGAAAAAGCTTATGAATACGCTAACTCTCATGGTCGTTCCTTGGTTGGTTACTCCGAACCAGGTATGACTACCATTACCGGCCAAGAATTGTTAGCCCAAGATGTAGATATCCTCTATCTGGCAGCCCTTGAAAATCAGCTTAACAAGGACAACATGGAAAATGTACGTGCTAAGATTATCTTAGAAGGTGCTAATGGTCCAACTACAAATGATGCGGATACATACTTTTTTGAAAAAGGCATCGATATTATTCCTGACGTACTTGCTAATGGTGGCGGTGTAGTTGTATCCTACTATGAATGGGTGCAAAACAAAGCTGGCTTCTACTGGTCCCTCGAAGAGGTAAATGAACGCCTCACTAGAAATATGCAAAACAGCTTTGAAGCAGTATGGCAAATGCAACAAAAATACAATGTAGCCCCTCGCCTAGCTGCATACATGGTAGCCCTCGAACGACTTGTCATCGAAACAACACTTCGCGGCTACAATTGCTAAGGTTATTCTCCAACAATTTCATATAGTAAAAGGACTGGCTTTCCATTGTGAAAGTCAGTCCTTTTATGTTATATGTTATGTAGTTATTTAATGGCGTTCATCAAAGCGGCTACTGTACGGCGAGATGCGAGAGCTTTCACCAATGTAGCACCTACGATGCCTGGGATTGTTTGACCAATCAATAAATTGATCACCAATGCCCAGTACGGAACACCTACGAGAGGGCTAAGCCACAATGGTACGCATAATGCAGGTACTAAGATGATTGGCAGCATCGCCCACCACGCGCTAAGTCCAGCACGGCGCATCAATACGATGATACCAGTCGTCAAAATACCAACACCAAAGCCCCCTACCATATCAAGGATGCCAAGGCCACCGAACAAGAAATTAGAAATGAGGTTACCTATGCCCATAGGAACGATTAAGAACGGAAAGGCATAAGCAAGTGCATATAAAGATGTAGCTATACGAATTTGGTACGCACCGAAGGAAATTCCTTGGGTTAGATAAATAAGAACAATATACAATGCTACTACCATAGCAGAAATCGTTAATTTTCGTGTAGAAATCATGCACTCACCTCCTTTTCAATAAAAAAGAGCATGGCAAAACTACCATGCTCGAATGTGCTTATGTTTTCCGTAGTTTTGTTTAGAGACAGGATGGTTTCAAACTGTCTTATGTAGTTGTTCGCCGTTTGGCTCACTATTTATAATAACATAAATCATTTATTACGGCTAGGTATTATTGCGGTGATAGAATTGATTGCTTTCGCACCCACTCCAGCTAGCTTAACGGTCTTCGGCCGAGGGCCTCGACCTACTAAAGTCGCTCTGCGAAAGCAATCAATTCTATTGCATAACGGTTTATGCTCAATTGCATTCTTTACATTATGCTAACATTGGTCCACCAAACGGCGAACGACTAATTTGACGGGGTTTCGGGTAAGGACCTCGACCTACTAAAGTCGCTCTGCGAAAGCAATCAATTCTATTGCATAACGGTATATGCTCAATGCATTCTTTACGCTAACCTAACATCCGCCCGCCAAACGGCGCTCAACTAATAAACGGGTTTTCTGCATAGGGCCTTGACCTACTAAAGCGCTCTGTAGAAGTAGTCAATTCTTTAGCATAACGGTATATGCTCAATTGCATTCTTTACGTTATGCTAACATTAGTCCGCCAAACGGCACTCAACTAATTTGCAGGGTCTTCTACACCGTTTGCGCGGAAGGCTTCTTGGCGGTCGATGCAGGTGCCGCAATGGCCGCATGGGTGGTCTCCGCCTTCGTAGCAGGACCAGGTGAGTTGGTATGGCACGCCTAGACGAAGGCCTTCGCGGACTACGTCGGCTTTGTTGCAATTGATGAATGGTGCTTCGAGGGAACATTCTTTACCGGAGCCTTCAAAGATGGCATCGCCCATGGATGTGTAGAAGGTTTCGGTGCAGTCTGGGTATGCATTGCCAGCTGCATCATCGGCATGGGCGCCATAATAGATATAGCCACAATCGAGGGATAACGCTAAGGATGCCGCAGCGGATAGGAACAGGCCATTTCTAAATGGTACATATGTGCTAACGGGTCCTTCCCCATGTTCATCTTGTTGTTCCTTGTAGGAACCAGTAGGGACGTCCTCTGTGGACTGCTTCAATAGGGATGAATTACTGAATGCAAACAGTTTTGTTACATCCATCGTTTTGCCTTCTATGCCGTAGTATGATAATACGTTGGCTGCAGCCTCTAATTCCTTGCTATGTTTTTGGCCGTATTGTATGGATAAGGGCACCACATTCTCTTTGCCAAATCGCTCAATGGCGAGCGCCAAACATGTTGTGCTATCTACGCCGCCGCTAAATAATACAACGGCTTTTTGCTTTTGTGCCATCGTTCCTCCTTATGAAAGCCTCATCCGTAGATGAGGCTTTATACGTTAATATCGATATATGAAACCAAGCTTTCACCATATCACATATTATAATTCAATATCGAGTTCCACTGGACAGTGATCACTACCAAAGATTTGTTGATGGATTTTAGCCTCATTAATCTTATCATCCAAGCGTTTAGATGTAATAAAATAGTCAATTCTCCATCCTACGTTTCTATCGCGGGCCTTGCCCATGTAGGACCACCAGCTATATTCATCAACCGCATCAGGATACAAGTAACGGAATGTATCGGTAAAACCAGATTCCAATAATGTAGTCATCTTAGCACGCTCTTCATCAGAGAATCCCGCATTCTTTCGATTTGTTTTAGGATTTTTCAAATCAATTTCATTATGAGCTACATTGAGATCACCACAGAGTATGACAGGCTTCTTTTTATCCAACTCTAATAGGTATGCACGGAAAGCATCTTCCCATGCCATACGATAATCTAAACGGGCCAATTCACGTTGGCTATTCGGTGTATAGCAGCAAACGAGATAGAAATTATCGAATTCAGCAGTAATAACACGGCCCTCTTGGTCATGTTCTTCAATGCCGATACCATTTGTTACTGCAATCGGTTTAATACGTGTAAATACAGCGGTTCCACTATAGCCTTTTTTCACTGCGCTATTCCAAAATTGTTCATAACCTGGTAATTCTAATTCAATTTGATGGGGTTGTAATTTTGTTTCTTGCAAGCAGAAAATATCTGCATCTAATTCGTTAAAGGAATCGATAAAGCCTTTTGTTACGGCTGCACGCAATCCATTAACATTCCAAGATATTAATTTCATTGATACTCCTTATAAGGCATTTATATACAATATTATTTGTGAAAGTTAGCTTTCACGAGCATGTTTATGTTTTCGATCATACTTAGCTTGAGCGCGTGCTTGTCGCGATGCTTCATTAGCTTTCATTTCGTTTTCCTTACGATATCTAAAGTAATTCGCCACAACGGATAACAAAAAGATAATCATAACCGTTACATTGAATAGACCAGCGCCGTAAGTATACAAATGATAGCATAAATAAGCAAATGCAACGACCGATAAAATATGATTTAACATTCTCATAATGTTTCAACCCCCGTTTGAATTGGGAATTCATCATAGGTTACCCAATCGCTAGAACTACCTACATACAAAGCAGAGTTAAGTCCCGCTTCACTCATAACAAGTAGAGCATTACATGCGGTAACACCAGATCCACAATAGGTAACAACAGGTTTTTGTTGATAGATTTCATTGTAGAACTCATTTTCTAAGTCCTTAATAGACCGAGGACCTTCCGAAGTATAGCCACTTTCATAAAAATGGTTAACAGCCCCTGGAATATGGCCTGTCATGCCATCCATGACATCGACCACAGAACCATCATAACGTTCTGGAGCACGGGCATCGACGATAACATGAGAACCAGACTTACTCGCCTCTAATACCTCGTTGCGACTCATAGTCATATCCGTTTGCAATGTATAGTTAAATGTCGTTGGTTCCGTAGGCAAAGGCGTAGGATCCTTAGTCAACAAATGGCCTTCTTTCACCCATCGTTCAATACCGCCAGATAAAACACGAACATCTTTAAGGCCCATGTAACGCAAAGTCCACCAAAGACGACCGGCCAAGAAAATCCAAGAATCATAAACAACAACCTTGGAGTGTTCATTGATTCCAAATGTTTCAAAGGTTTTCGCCAATTGTTCCATATCCGGCAACGGATGACGTCCCCCATGTTCACCGATAGGGCCTGTCAAATCCTTATCTATATCTACAGGAAAAGCGCCTTTGATATGGCCTCGTTTATAATCTTCAAACCCTCTTGCATCGAGGATAATAACCTCATCCATGATAGGTAGTAATTCGTTAGGAGTGATGAAATTAGACATAATAACTCCTTTCATGTGATTATATCGAAAAATACAAATCTGTTAATACCATTATATACGAGAGGGCCGGGATATACAAATGAATCTCAATTATAAATGTTTATATAAAGCATCAACTGCCTCTATATCTGCAGGCAACCAATCTACAGAGTACAAAGTCTCCTTAGTCAGCCATTTTGCTGCTTCATGTTCTAACAATGTTACATGCGAGTCTTCTGTTAATGTACACAAATAGCAATGCATAGTCAGATCGAATTTTTCATAACCATTATAGTTAACAGTAATTAGTCTTTCACCTACATTAATATCTGCCTGTAATTCTTCTTTTATTTCACGAATCAAAGCTTCATCATGCGCTTCTCCAGGCTCAACCTTACCGCCTGGGAATTCCCACCCATCTTTTAAATCACCATATCCACGTTGAGTTGCTAATATAGCGTTTCCCTTTTGAATTATGGCAGCAACAACTTCTATATGTTTTCTAGTCATTATATAATCTCACCTATCCATTTAATAAATAGTCATATATATCATCTCGTACAGGGATGTCTAATCTATACTCAAGCTCTACAGCCTTTGCTCCACTAGACATTTGTATTTGTTTTGCATTTTTTCTACCAGTCGAGTGAACAGGACCTAAATAATAAAACTCTTTAAATTTTTCTTTATCCTTTTTATTTTTCCTTACAAATAAATGTATACATACACCATATTTATCAGCATTAAAAATATTAGCCAATTCTTTAGATTCTAACGTTCTCGGATGCTTAGAGATACCAATAAAAAGGTCTCGATCAACAAAACGGTCTTCATATTTAATACTTTCTTGGATGTTTTCAGCCTTTTCATAATTAATAAATATTGGAAGCGTTTTAGTTTCTTCACTATACTTATATCCACCTATCGTACTGGACTCATTATGCGACCATTCTAATAGCTGACACACTTGTTCATAATTATATTTTTCATATAACGCAAAAGGTGCTCTCATCACTAATTCAGCTCTATATTTATCCCGATATCGATCTAAACCATACATAATTAACTCTTGTACATGTATTTTAAAATCATCATTTTTCAGTGCCTGTTGAAAAGAATCAGATATAATATAGTCTGCACCACTTTTAATAATAAAGACACACTCACTAAAAGTTTTTTTCGCAGACGCTACATTGAATTGATTAGTCAAAATATTGATTAGATTTACTTTGCCTGGTTCTGATAGTTGAATCCCATATTGATTTAATAATACTTCAGATACTTTACTAATAATATCATATTCTCCACGAATCAATAGCTGTAATGCCAATAAATCTCTAACGCGCATCCCTGTTGCCAATTTTTGAGAGATAAAGTGTAACATCTGTTCCTGAACTGGCGTAAAAACTATCTTATAATCTTTATCCTTTATTTGAGTTAAGAAATGATGATAGGACTTATATTTAGTAAAAATTTTTGTAATATCAATAGCTCCATAGTCCTTAAAATCTTTAATTTTAGGAATATGACCAAGCTTATATTTCAAATCTAAATAGGCTTCTTTAATAAGTTTAGCACTACTCAAATTAGCTATATCTATAGCAGCAAAAATACGTTTTTTAGCTATTGCATCAAAGTGAACTGTGGAAGTTCCCGGAATAATACGATTACCGGATTGTACATATTTGCGTAAAGTATCCTTGTTATAGCTTCTATCGCCAGATAATGCGAGCGGTATCATATAACTGTTGGAATAATTTCCAATAAAATCTAGGATAACCACATATTCCTTATCTTCAAATTTACGCAACCCACGACCTAACTGCTGAATAAATACAATAGGACTTTCTGTTTGACGTAACATAATGACTTGGTTTACTTCAGGGATATCTACACCTTCATTGAAAATATCTACTGTAAATATATAGTCTAGTTGATCATCTACGAAACCTTGATAAGCTCCAGTACCAGTCAAGCGAGCTATAGCATCTTCTCGTTTTGATTGTGAGTCATCACCAGTCAACGAAACAGTTCTAAATTTTCTAAGATTGAATGCATCGGATAATTCTTTAGCCTCTTTTTTATTACTGCAGAACACCAATCCCTTAACACGACTGCCACTATGACCAAAATAACGGATTTTCTCTATAATTTTATCAACGCGTTCACTTTCTGATAGGTTGGAGAAACTAATATTATCCTCTTCAAGATTAATCTCTTTACCATCTATCCAGAGGTCACTTATCCCAAAGTAATGGAATGGACATAATAAGTCCTCCGCTAAAGCTTGTTCTAAACGAATCTCATATACAATATTATGATGAAATAAGTTATATAAATCATATCCATCCGTACGTTCTGGACTAGCTGTCATTCCTAATAAAAATTTAGGCTTAAAGTAATCAATAATCCTCTGATAGCTATCCGCACCGGCCCGATGCACTTCATCAATAATAATACAGTCAAAGTCATCTGGATTATATTTTTGTAAAATCTCAGTTCTTCCCATCATTTGCATAGTAGAGAATACATAGTCTGCATCAAAACATTTTACATTACCAGAAACAATTCCAAATGAAATTGATCTGTCATCAAATACTCGTTGAAAGCTACTGAGGGCCTGATTAGCAATTTGCTCACGATGTACTAAGAACAACAATCGTTTAGGTCTCATTTCACGCATTGCAAATGCAGCTGCATATGTTTTACCCGTACCAGTAGCAGAAATTAACAAGCCCCTACGTTCATTCTGACGACGTAATTCATTAAAGTTATCTATAAACTGCTGTTGCATTAAATTAGGTTCTAATTTCAACGAACCTTTTAACTCTACCTGCTCAGCAATATTTTTCTGGGATAAACGATTAGCACGCTCCCATCTTGGTCTATACCATGGTAAGAAATCCGAATATTTCATAGTAAACTCGGAATTCCAATACAGTTCAAACTCCTCTAACACCTCTTTTGTATAGGTATCATCTACATAGGATTGTGCTCTAGTATTCCACTCTCGATTCGTCTTTAAGGCGTTAATTGTTAAATTTGAACTTCCTACAATTATCTGATATGACTGATCTTTTTTAAAAATATACCCTTTAGTATGAAAGCCATGGTTGCTAGTGCAATATACACGTAGCTCAACATTCTTTAAATTTCCTAAATCATCTAATACTTCTGGCCTATTAAATCCTAGATAATCAGTAGTTAAAATGCGGCCCTTTACTCCTCTATCTTCTAATTCTTTTAAAATTGGTTTTAGTACTAGTAAACCATCAGGTGTTATAAAGGCTACACTTATAATAAACTCATCGCATGTACGTAATCCATCTTCGATAGCAGATAAAACATTACGTCCTTCCCCATTAGCAATGAGTTCTGTTGTAAAAATGTTATTCATAATCTTTGACTCTGACATAGTACACTCCCTTATCGGATTATATATGTATACTATTATAGCAGCCTATAAGTTTAACTCCCAGATTAATATCCCAAAACAAATTTTTCTAATAGTTTATATATAATTTTGTATTTATTTTTCATATTTATTTAATAATTCCCAGTTATATGTATCTTTTTCGCCCCTTTAATCTATGCTATAATAATACTGATATCAACTGTATAGAATATAAAGTATAGATATTTTTTCATAAACGCGTTTTACAAGGAGTATTGGCAATTGAAAAAGGGTTATATTAAATTAATCTTAGCCGTAATTCTAGGGATTGCTATTATTGGTGGAGGCATTTATTGCGCTTATCATTTCCTATCCAATAAAGCAACTACAATATTATATCGCTCTACAATTGAGGACAAGATCAATGCCTTACGACCTTATATCGAGGCAGCTGATACATTTAATTTGAATAGTGTTGCCTATACCTATCAAATACAACCAACCCTTGAAGAATTGCGCAATCATACACATAATACGTCTGTAACATTACCTGACTATAAAAAATTAAAAGCTCAGCTTGAAGCAGCTAAAGAAGAAAGCTCTACACCATATGAGGATGTAAATAAAGCGACAGATGAGTTACTTACCATCTTATCGCAATTAATTCCTGTAGCTGACCAACTACAAAACTACTATACAGATCGAACTTTTGAAAAAGATAATTTTGTAGGCAGTGATAATTTAGCTAGCCAATATGTACCATTAGCAGATCAATTCAATGCAGCCTATAATGCATACGATTTAGCACTTGAAAATCGCAATAACGAATTATATACAGAACGAATGAAAGAATTCGCTGATGAAAACAGAGTTAATGCAGTTAATTTCATCGAATTAAATATACTATTATCTCAAACTATAGATATTATCGATCCTGATGGTAATACAGATACACAAAAGGTCGAAACTAATCTACAAGAAATCACAAAACGCTTGAATGAATTGCAACCTGGTACAAAACCAGAAACACAAGCGGCTGTTAAACAATATCAAGATGCTGTAAAAGAATTTATTGCAGAAGCAAGAAATTACATCATTATCAACTCCTCCTATGGCGAAGCATATACGCAATTATATGTGAAATACAATCGCATGATTGGCCGTGCTAATGAGGTGGATATGAATGACCTCGATGCAGTAGACAGCAAAAAATAATAATTAAACAACACAAAGGACCAGCCTTCTAGCTGGTCCTTTATTGTGTCTAAATCAATGATACTTATTCTTTTTTTAAATCTTTAGTAATAATGTAGTATTCACTAGGTGAGATATTAAGCCCCTTCAAATAATTTTTACAAATCATATTAATCTTAGGATAACCTAGGAATAATGCCGCACTATCATCTAATAAGATTTGTTGTGCGTCTACAATAGCATTATATCGTTGTTTATCATCTAAAGTTGTTTCTGCTAAATCAAGTAACTGATCATACGCTAGATTACTAAAACCAGAAACATTTGTAGGATTAGACCCGTCAATGTTTGTTCCCCAATATTGTTTTAAGAACCATACAGGGCTACCTGTGCTAGCTGTAGATACACTAGTTATCGCTAAATCATAATCGCCAGATCGTGTTACTTTATCCACTACACTAGAGTCTACAACCTCCACATTTACATCAATACCTATTTTCTTATAATCAACTTGTAAAGCTTCAGCATATAGAGTAACCTCAGGTCTAGATGTATAAGTATAAAAATTGAGACGTAATTTTTTACCGTCCTTATCTACATAACCATCGCCATCAGTATCAACCCAACCTGATTGGGCTAACAATTCTTTTGCCCGCTCTGGATTATAAGTTTCTGGAATTTTAATATCATTAAAACCATAATTCAAACATGGTGGTAATGGAGTTCGACCAGCAACAAAAGTATCTTTAAATAATTTCTTTGCATAACTTTCACGATCTGCTCCAGCAACTAGTGCTCGTCTTATATTGATATCATTCAAGTATCCATTGTGGTTCATGCGAACCATTACAACGCGCAATGATGGGGTTTCTTCAATAATATAATCCTTATTATCTGCAAATAACCCATACTCTCCAGCAGCAATATTTACAGCCATATCAATATCTCCTGCTTGTAATGCCAATGCACGAGTATTAACATCTTCAATAGAATCTACTATTACATGTTTAAACCCTACGTCTCCATCCCAATAATTTTCGTTTTTATCTAATTCTATACGTTCTTTTGTGAAAGATGTTGCTACATATGGTCCCGTTGCAATAGGTCCTTCCTTACTAAAGTTGCGCCCATCACGCTCTGATTGAACATCTACAATCAAAAATAAAGGATCGCCCAATAGCCCTGGTAAATTGGGATAAACCTTATCTGTATGAATAATTAAATTCTGCCCATTTGCTTCAATGGAATCATAAGCAAAAAACGATTTTGCCCGTTTGCTTTTTTTAAATGTACGTTCCAAAGACTCCTTAACAGACTGTGCTGTTACCTTACGCCCATTAGAAAATTTTACTTTATCATTAATTACAAATGTCCATGTTTTATGATCATCCCCTACGGACCAAGATTCGGCAATCCACGGTTGTGGCTTCATAGAATCATCAAATTTAACTAGATTCTCACCGATGCCATACCTCACAATCCCCCAACTAAAATAATTCTCTGTAGGCTCCAATGTTCCCGCATATGACATGGCCCCAACCTTTAATGTATCCTTATCAGTATTCTTTCCACATCCAAGAACAGTAAAAATAGCTATCAAAACTACACAAACACCCAAGAAACTATACTTTTTTATTTTCATGTAAACCTCCTACTATACACCGTCCTCATCATAAATAGGAATATATATATTAATATGTCGACATAACAACAATATAATATATACGTCTCAACCAAAACAAATGAGAATATTTTATAAAACTATAACTTTCTTAAAAATTAGTAAATTCCATAATAACTAAATTATAGTTAAATAAAAGCCTCCGCATAAGCGAAGGCTTTCACCAATAAGATTATATATTTGTATCATTAGTAACGGTATCCATCGATAATGGATTATGCGGTTTACCAATTTCAAAGATAGAACTCAATAACACCTTTGTATATGGATGTTTAGCATCTGCCAGATGGAACGCATCTAGTTCTTCAACGATATCCCCTTTATACATGACTACAACCTTATGGCACATAGTACGAATGAAAGCAATATCATGAGCGATGAATAGATAGGTCAAATTCCGTTTCTTTTGCAATC
>NZ_ALKL01000024.1:0-241451 GCF_000286635.1 Veillonella sp. ACP1
TAGACGACATGGTTGATAGGCCAGGTGTGGAAGAGCTGTGAGGCTTGGAGCTGACTGGTACTAATAGATCGAGGGCTTTACTTAATAACAATAAGCAGATATGTGCAACAAATATATATAACCTTCTATGTGGTTTTCAGAGTACAAACTCTGACAGATTCAGTGGCGATAGCTACGAGGGTCCACCTGTTCCCATCTCGAACACAGTAGTTAAGCTCGTAAACGCCGAAAGTACTTGGCTGGAGACGGCCTGGGAGGATAGGAAGTCGCTGATTAAGCTAAAAGACACACCTTAGGGTGTGTCTTTTTTATATTCTATATTCTTTGTATTCATAATTTTTATCAATTTGTTGTGATATAATATGCATAATATTATGTATGTTACCTAAGGAGGGTTCATGTCTAAGAAGATTGCAGTTCTAGTGAACGAAGACACGATGCAACGTTGTTCTTGCGGTGGTTGTCTTAAGGCATATATGAATAAAGTGGATTCTTTCGAGCGCTATGCTGATGAGGATACTGAGCTGGTTGGTTTTACCCATAGCGGTGGCGATTTGGAGAAGAAATTGGCTTCTTTCAAGAAAAATGGTGTTACTACCATTCATCTTTCCACCTGTACGCGTAGTAAGAATGATAATTATGAAAGCATAGCTCGCCAATGCGCAGCAGCTGGATTTGATGTTGTTGGGTACACTCATGGTGGTGCTGTATCTAAAGATGGTAAGGTAGCCATTGAGCTTGTTGGTGAATCCAATAATTAGGGATCTATTGTTTAAGATGATAAGGTGGCCATTGAACTCGCCGATGAATCGAATTATTAGAAATCTTTGTGTTCCTATGGCGCATTTATGTTGTGAGATAATGAGAGAATAGCACACGTTTATTTTGAGAGATAACTAGAGAATAGAACGCGTTTATTTTGAGAGACAATGAGAGGATTAAATATGAATAAGAAAATTAAATCTTTGGTACTAGCTGCCGTGATGGGGCTTTCATTAACAACAGTTGCCGTAGTACCCGCAACGGTAGAGGCTGCTTCTGCGGGGGCTGCACAAACGTTAATTGGTGGTGCAGTGGCGTATGCATATGTATCCACGGCTTTCAATAAAATGGATAATTCTAAGGAAGGCCAAGAACAAAGCTTAGCTCGTGCAAAGAAACAAACTGGCTATTTAGAGGATAGTGCGGCACAAGCACGGGTGCAACGTATAATGAAGACCTTAGAGGCTTCGCCTAGCGTCAAGCGTTCGTATGTGGTGTACGCAAATCCTAGCGATGATTTCAATGCGTTCGCTACGGTTGGTCGCGTGATGTCTGTTAACAAGGGCGCTTTGGATCTATTAGATGATGATGAACTCGCTTATGTTATGGCTCATGAAATTTCTCATGGCGAGCATAAGGACATTGTCAATGGTCTCAAGAAGCAAGTAGGTTTATCTACAGCGGTGAGCCTTGCTGCTGGCGGTGGCGGTAATGCGGCTATTTTGTCCAATATTGCTGGTAATTACATGGAGAACCAAGTATTCACGATGGGCCAAGAAAAGGCCGCTGACGAATTGGGCTTTAAAATTTTGAGCGAGTCTCCTTATAATGTGGGCGGTGCTGCTGCTTCTATGGCGGTACTTCGTAATAAATATGGTGATTTGTACCGTGAAGGTTTGAACCAAGTATTTAGCCCTAACAATCACCCTAAGACGAGCAGCCGTGTAAAGGACAATATTGATCGTATGTATACGTATTCTGGCAATCACGTTACGGTCGATAATGGGGCGGTATTTGTGAATGGCGTGAATATCTATAGCCCTGCCAATAGCGGTCGTTATACGGGCGAAGAACGAGCTTATTTCATGGCTGGTAAATTGGCGCGCTTGTACCATAATGGTCAAATTCAGCCAGGTGGTGCATCTTATGATGGACCTACTGTGACCGTGGCAGGTCGTTCTATAGTCACAACTCCTAATGCTGATGTGGCCCTTATGGTTGCTACCAATTTGAATAATTCCTTTGTGAAAGCCGCAGGCCCTGCGAAAGGCAAACAAGCAGCAAAAACAAACAAGAAAAAAGCTAGTAAGAAATAGTTAAATAAGCAGCGAGACCAAGTAAAAAAGTTAGTAAGAAATAGTTAAACAAGCATATAGTATGACAGCGAAATACCTTATGTTGTAGTAGTTTGTGCTTTTACCAAAGAAATCGTATGACTCGTAAGTGATATACGGAGAGAGACCGCTTATGAAGAAGATAAAATGGATTGTACTACCATATATAGTGTTGGGCATTTGTATTGCCATAGGTTTAGTTCTAGGGATGGCGCCAGAGTTGTTAGGCGATGTCATACCGAGGCATGGCGTGATAGGCCGGATGATAAATGCTGCGAATCACCGGAAGGTTCAAGATAGTCAACATACGGAGATGGTCGTGCCGGATTATGTACAACGCGTTGTTACCTTGGGGACCGGAACGGTGGACTTAGTCGGTGCTGCTGGTGAGCCCTATGTCGTGGCCACCGATGGGTCTCCTTATGTCTCTGGTACAGAGATCAAGGGCCGTGTGCAGCCTACGGTAGAGTCCATAAAATCCTATGAACCGGATGTGGTTGTGGCACCGGAGACGACACCGCCAGGATTAGTGGCATCGTTGCGTGCTGCAGGCATTCCTGTATTTATTTATACGCTGAAAGATAGTTTAAAGGATGTAACCCTTAGTACGAATCAAGTGGCTAAGTTGTTTGATACCAAAAATGCAGAATATTCGATTAATAATTCTGTTATGAAGGTTAGAAAACAAGTAGAGCCTCATAAAAATGACGTAAAACCGGTGATTGCTTTGTATAATCCAACGCATGGGGTGTATCGGTCTGGCGTGCTTCGCGATATGATTGAAATGATTCATGGTATTGATGGTGCAGGGGACCTGAAGATTAAAGATAGTGGTAAAGACCCTAATGTGCTATCTGATGTATGGGACTATCGGGCGAACTATCCTACTTTCAACATGGAAGCAAATATGGGCACAAAAGCCGATTTGATTCGCATCAACCCAGATGTCATTTTTGTGCCTACCATATATGCGGTCAAACAACCTGAGTATAAGCAGGACATAGATGCTATTATGCATGATCCGGACTTGCAGAATATAACGGCTGTGAAAAAGGGCTATGTGTATCCTATTAATGACATGCACATCATGAGCTATTCGTCGTGGATGTATTATGAAATGGAACAGATGTCGAAATGGTTGTATGGCGATTGGTCGTATAAGAATTATGTAAAATACCAAAGTATGCCAGCTAATTAACGATATAGGTCTTATATTGTTGCTGCTAGTTTACAGTGTATTGCATGATGAGATTTTTTTGAAAGCATAGGAGGAGAGCTTATGCAATTACGTCGTTTGATGATTGTTTTGGCTATTTGTATTGTGGGTCTGGTGGTAGCAGCTCTTGGTATGTACCGTTCTTGGCAAAACTTTACAAGTGAGGGCCTATTTGGCATATTAAGCTCTCACGGGCACTATATGATGGTGGATGGAACCAGCACAACGGTTACATTAGATCATAAGGCAGAGCGTATCGTTGCCGTAGGGCCTAATGTGGCGGATTTGGTGAGCGAACTGGCTGGTGATTCCGTAGTGGCTACTACCGCAGCACCGTATCAAGTGACTAATACCGTTAAGCAACGGGTGGCGCCTGATGTGAATGCTATAGTGGCGTTAAAGCCGGATATTGTTATCATTGAAGATGGCGCTGAATCCATAGAACTCGTTAGTCCGTTGCGAGAAAAGGGCGTTAAGGTAGCATTATTAAGAGCGCCTGCGACTGTGAAAGACGTAGAGGACCAGACGCGCAATGTAGGTAAATTACTAGGCCGTGAAAGCAAGGCGGACAGCCTCATAGCGACGATGATGAACTATATCCGCGATACAGAATCGCTTCGTTTTGCGCACCGCGACGATCCAAAGCAGATCGTTGCTGTGTATAATGAAAACGGATTATATGGTAAACCGAAAACATTAATTGCTGATATGCTCACCTATGTGGGCGTAGATAATGCAGCTGCTAAGATCGGAGTGAAACAATCTAACTTTGGTACAAAGGCAGACCTTATCAAGGCCGACCCTGATGTTATCATTGTACCGATGGACATACATGCACCGGATTATAATCGCGATGCAATCTATGCCAATTACTATAATGACCCTGCATTGGCAAACTTGAAAGCTATTAAAAACAAAAAGGTAGCCATCGTGTCTACGGATGCCCTGTTGGTCAAGAGTTACCATATTGGACGAGGTATTTATACAATGGCTCAGGTGGTGTATGCAAGATAACACAACTGATATATGCGAGATAGTACAAGTGATATATACAAGCTAGTAGATGTGAAGCAAAGCCCCCTAGTTATGGGGGCTTTCATACTTTCACTTATAGGAATAGTAGCGACGATGATAAAACTATAGATTTTCTCTTGTAAAAGCACTATAATAGAATGTATCTATATATATCAATGTATGCGTATTACAGCCTTATTTTTGTGAAAGGCGTTTATTTAGAGGAGTTGGATTCTGTATGGAACTACCGGTTTTATCCCCGTATATGATGGCTCGCAAGCCGTCGGGGATCCGCATGGGGCAAATTAAATTTTTAGAGCGAAAGAACCCACCTATTTTGGTAAATGGTTCTATTGGTAATGTTATGCGTCCTATGCATCCCGCCATGCAGCGCCGACTATTTACGCTAGGCGGACCAAATAGTCCTTTCAGTACAGGCATCGTACCCTATGTACCAACAACGGGGACCGATGAATGTCGTGAAGCATTCTTGCATATTTTGCGTAGCCAAGGTTTCGATACAACAGGCCTTAATGTACTCGTTACAGATGGTGCGTCCATGGCGATGGAAATCATCATGCTTGGCGTTTGTGGCGGTGCAGGTGAAGAGGAACGTCCTCTATTGATGTTCAATCCGTCCTACACGAACTACGATGCGGTAGGTCATCGCATTGGTCGTAAAACGGTAACCGTAGAACGACGCCTGAACGAGAATGGTGAATTTGAATTGCCATCCATTGAAACTGTGGAAAAACGCATTATAGAAACAAAACCAGGGGCATTGTTGATTATTCCTTACGACAATCCAACTGGTCAGCTATTCAGCAAGGAAACTTTGATTGAATATGCATCTTTGTGCGTAAAATATAATTTATGGATTATTTCCGACGAAGCCTATCGTGAATTGGCCTATGAAAAAGGCAAGGAAACATCTAGTATTTGGACATTGACGAATAAGGATGTACCAGGTATCGAAGGCCGTCGTATCAGTCTTGAAACGGCCTCTAAGGTTTGGAATGCTTGTGGCCTTCGCATTGGTGCCATCATTACAGACAATGCGTTGTGTTATGAAAAATCTGTTGCTGAATATACGGCGAATCTCAGTGCTAATACGCTTGGTCAATATATTTTTGGTGCCTTGGCTCATGAAAGCCATGCTGATCTTCATAACTGGTATGAGCAACAACGTGATTACTATCGCGAAATGATTTATGAACTTCACAAGGGATTCAAAGAGGTAGAACCAGATTTCATTATCTCTAATCCAGAAGCGTCCATCTATTTCGTTATCGATGTACGCAATGTAGCAAAACCTGGCTTTGACGGCGTAGAATTTGCTGCTTGGTGTGCTGAACACGGCCGTGTGACCTTGGATGATGGCAATGACTATACATTGCTCATGGCTCCACTAAACGGATTCTACAGTGGTGCCGATAGCGAACACAATCCTGGTAAGACACAACTTCGCATATCCTTCTGCGAAAACCCAGATCTTTTAAAACTAGCGCCTGTATTGCTATCTAAACTATTTAGAGCATACGAAGCACAACGATAAATAAAACGTGTAAGGGCGAGAATCGATAAAACAGAAAAATAAATTTAAAAGGAGCTATATTGCTGAGGATACCCTCTAGCAGTATAGCTCCTTTATTGTTCCCTATAAAGCAATGATAGGGAGTTGTGTTTAGGTATTATCTTTTTCATAGTCTAGTCCCTTAGTAGATATGCCTATGCTTTGTTGTTGATTTAGCATAGAACTATCCTCTGTTGATGGATAGGATGTGTCGTCTAAGGTTACTGTTTCCAACAATTTGTCGATATTATCGGCTTGGATAGATACTTCTTTGTTGTACCATTCGCCAAACTCACGGATAACTGTTTCATTGCGCCTATAATAGGTGTATTGGTCAATTTTTCGCGATTCCACAAGGCCTGCACGCTCTAATATAGTCATAAATGTAGATACAGACGATTGCGATACACCACAGCGTTTTTGAATACTCTTAACGCTAACGCTGTTTGGAAAATCGATGAGAGTTTTAGAGTGTACTTGAACACCGAATTCTTGCTCTGGGTGCTTTAGCCACAATATAATATCTAACCGATGTGGATTGGATAATGCTTTCAGAATTCTTTGCGGATCCATATGGCCTCCTTGAGGTAAATACCAAAATGTTGAGTGCCTTACTTTGACCGTGGTCTTGCATTATGCGGTCGTATTATATACGCGTCTTGCTCCGTATAGAGAATATTACTTACATTTATCATACGCTAATTTTTATGGGTTGGCAATGTGAACTGCCAAAATCTTCCACCGGCCGGGTCTGACTCCGCCCTTCGGGCTACGCAGGGCCAAAGTCGTCTTTTGAAAGCCCGCACCTCCTCGCCAAAAACTTTATGTGCTAGAAGAGAAAGGCCCCTTTTTATTTTCTTATAAAATTTTCATGTACATGTGGTATGTTAAAAAGGTATTTTCAATCTGTATCGTGAATATATAATATATAGACTTATGTAAGTTAGGCTTTCATAAAAAGGAGCTGAGTATATGGCAATAGATCGAAATGAGAGATTTGACGTTATCGTCGTGGGGGCAGGGCCGGCGGGTGCTGCAGCGGCGTTACGTTTGGCGGAGCAGCGTGTGAAGGTGTTGGTCATTGAGCGCGGGATGGCGCCAGGTGCTAAGAATATGATGGGCGGCCGTATTTATACGCATTCCCTAGAGAAATTGGTACCGGATTTTAGGGATCATGCGCCTCTTGAAAGAAAGGTGACAAAGGAACGTATTTCCATCGGTGCTGGCAATGAGATGACGACCATCGAATATAGTTACCAAGATGTGAAAGAAAATGAAGAATCCTATGTTGTGTTGCGTGCTAAATTCGATAAATGGCTGGCCGAAGAGGCTGAGAAGAAAGGGGCTTTGCTCGTTTCTAATGTACAGGTAACGGAACTCATCACCGAAGGGGAAGGTAAAAAACGCCGCGTTGTAGGCGTGCGTTGCCACGATGATGAGGTGTATGCAAAGCTTGTTATCATTGCAGAAGGTACTAACACAGTGCTCTTAGAAGAGGCTGGTTTAACTGGGCCAACCGATCCTAAGACGATGGCTGTGGGTGTGAAAGAGGTATATAAATTCAAAAAAGAGGACCTCGAGAATCGCCTTATGTTATCTAGTGATGAAGGCATGGCATGGCTCACGTTGGGCGATATGACAGATGGTCTACTAGGCGGCGGCTTTATATATACGAACAAGGACAGCCTTTCCGTAGGCATGGTAGTAGGCCTTGAGGACATCGGCTTGGCGGATAAATCAGTTGACGAAATGTTGGAGGCTTTCACCAGTCATCCTAGAATTGCACCACTTTTGAAAAATGGTCAATTAAAGGAACACAGCGCGCATCTTGTGCCTGAAGGTGGTTATGAAGCGATGCCGAAATTGGGCGGCAAGGGTTACATCGTCGTTGGTGATGCAGCGCGGATGTGTATGAATCTAGGGTACACGATTCGTGGTATGGATCTGGCTATCGAGTCCGGCATGTGCGCGGCTGAGGCGGTCAATGTGGCGCTACGCGACGAAAATATGGATCGCGTTACTAAATTGTACGAAAAACAAATCAAGGCGTCTTGGTTGCGTCGCGATATGAAATTGTATAAAAATATGCCGAAATTCTTGGCCTCTAATCCGCGTATTTTTAATGAGTATCCTGCATTTGTAAACAATCTTATGCGTGATGTATTCACCGTAAATGGTGACGGTGCGGTGCCATTGATGAAAAAATTGTTGCGCCGCGTCAAGGATGTAGGCTTATTCAGATTGATTCGTGATGCATGGAAAGGGGTGCGTTCCCTATGAAATTAGAAGAGCGTTTGGGCGCGAATAAATATTATGTAGATGAAACGTGTCCTCACATCATTATTGATGGTGAAAGCGTAAGCCGAGAAGAGGCGATGAAGCTCGTGAATGGTTGTCCTGCAGGTTTATACACATTGCAAGAGGACGGCACGCTTGCTTTTGATTTTGCAGGTTGTCTCGAATGTGGCACATGTCGTGTGTTGTGCGGACATACGATTGTTAAATCTTGGAAATATCCTCGTAATGCCAAGGGAATAGAGTTTAGACAGGGGTGAGTGCATGGAATTATTAGTCTGTATAAAACAAGTACCGGATACGTCGGAAATTAAACTAGATCCGGAAACAAATAATCTCATCCGCACAGGCCTGCCTAGTATTGTAAACCCTTATGACATGCACGCGCTTGAGGCGGCTTTAACTGTGAAAGACCAAATTGAAGGCAGCCGTGTAACGGTTGTCACCATGGGCCCTCCACAAGCCGAAGAGGCATTGCGTCAATGCTTGGCGTTAGGCGCTGATGATGCGGTGCTCGTAACAGATCGTGCCTTTGGTGGTGCCGATACATTGGCTACAAGCTATACGATCGCATCTGCTATTCGTCATATTCAACGGACCATGAACCGTCAGTTCCAAATTATTTTCTGTGGTAAACAAGCTATCGATGGCGATACAGCACAGGTGGGCCCTCAAATCGCAGAGGAACTCGGTATGGCGCAAGCTACCTATGCTTGTGAATTTTCTGTAGACCAAGCCTCTCAAAAGGCGATTGTAAAGCGGGAGCACGAGAACGGTTATGAAGTGATTGAAGCTCCGTTGCCATTGCTTGTGACGACGACAGCCGAACTTAACGAGCCACGTCAACCTGGCCTTTGGAGCTCCATTTACGCGAAACGATATACTATTAATCATATTACCTTGCGTGATATGCCTCATATTGATGAAAGCCGCATTGGCCTTACCGGTTCCCCAACACGGGTACGCAAGGTATACCAACCACCGCTTCGTGGCAAGGTAGAAATGCTTTCATCCGTCGACGAAGGTGCCAAAAAGGTGCTCGAATTGGCGTACCACATCAAGCCTGAAAAGTTCGCACACCTTTTGGTGCCAAATGACACACCGGTTGTAGAGGCGCAAGACGATGAGGGCATTGACGTAAATGACCCAGTACAGCGAGCTGCGTCTGTTGAAAGCGTGGTGCCTAGCGAACCTAAGGCGGTAGATCCAAATACATTTGCAGCAGAGGCCGCTAAAGCTGATGCTGTTTCCGAAGGAGGTGACCGATAATGACAAATTTTGATGAATACAGAGACGTTTTTGTCGTAGCTGATACCATCGATGACGTAGTGCATCCAGTTACGTATGAACTTATCGGTCAAGCCCGCCGCATCGCCAAAGAACTGGGCCAACTCGTGCAAGTCATGCTCCTCGGTGAAAACGTACAAGCTGAGGCGGAGGAACTTGTGGCTCATGGTGCCGATATTGTTCACGTTTTTGAAAGTCCCCTCTTGAAATACTATACAACGGATGGCTATACAAAGGTATTGACGGATTTCTTTGAAGACCATAAACCGAATATCCTTTTAATTGGTGCTACCAACAATGGCCGTGACCTAGCACCGCGCATGTCTGGTCGCATGCAAAATGGCGTTGTAGCAGATTGCACTATCCTAACGGTAGATACAGAAGAAGGCCTTGTAGAATGGACCCGTCCTGCTTTAGGTGGCAATATCTTGGCTGAAATTATTTCGCCAAACCATCGTCCACAAATGGGCTCTGTTCGTCCTAATGTATTCAAAAAACCTGAGCGCATTGCGGACAGTTGGGGCCGTATCCAACTTGAACAATTTGACCTAAAGGCCGAAGACATTCGCACTAAACGGCTAGATTTTATTCCATTCAGCAAGTCTGGTTATAATATCCAAGAAGCGGATATCATCGTAGCTGGCGGTCGTGGTATGGGTTCAAAGGAAAACTTTGATAAACTCTACGAACTTGCTGATGCTATCGGCGGCGTTGTAGGCGCTACCCGTCCACTCGTTGAAAAAGGCTGGATTGAACTGCCATACCAAGTAGGCCAAACCGGTAAAACCGTAAGCCCTAAACTATACTTGGCATTTGGTATCTCTGGCGCTATCCAACACGTAAGCGGCATCTCTGGTGCCGATACAATCGTGGCCATTAACAATGATCCAAATGCAGAAATCTTCCAGCACGCTAACTATGGAATTGTTGGGGATTGTATGGAAGTTCTCAACGATATGTTGGCGCATTTAAAATAGAACATAAAAAGATTGGGCTCTTAGCTTAATTGCCGTAGTAGAAAGGACCCCTTCCAAAAAACTCCACCGGCCGGGTCTGACTCCGGCCTTCGGCCTCCGCAGGGCCAAAGTCGTTTTTCGAAAGGGGTTCTTTCTTATCTCTACAGTCAATACAGCCATAGGCCCAATCTTTTTATGTTTCCCCTTAAATTAGCGCCAACATGTTCGTTGAAATAATATAAGTAGAAATATGGTAAAATGGTGTTATACATATCATAGTTGAATGGACGTAGGGAGGTGATGTTGTGACTGCTGATAGTAATGGTTATGTAGGTTTTGATTTGGCATTGTTTATCGCTGAGAAGTTGCGTGCTCAGTTTGTGTTTGATATGGCTCAGATGGAGGGAAACACGGCAACGTATCCGCAGGTTGAGACGATTGTGTGTGGTACTTCTGTGGCGGGGCTCAGTGTAAGTGAGACTCGACAGATAGATAATATTAATCGTGGCTGGCAAGCCTTGATAGAGGATTTGCGGTTAAAACGATTTCAGATTAATAAGTTAGTGACTATCGAATATAATAAGTTGGTTTCTGAAAGTGAGAACCGGCTAGGATTTGGTGGTTTTCGCAATGCACCAGTAGCTATAGGTGGTACAAGTTACACACCGCCTAATCCTTTGGATTTAAATTCCTGTTGGGACCAATTAATAGCTAGGTGCCAAGAGCTAGAGGATAATCCGTTGGAACAATCGCTTCTATTATATGCCGAGATGGCTCGTAACCAGTTCTTTGGCGATGGCAATAAACGAACCGCTCTGCTCATGATGAATGGGAACCTTATTCAGAATGGATTATGCCCAATTACGATAACAAAATCTCGTGAAGTAGAATATCGGACTGCTTTAATTGGATATTATGAAAGCCCAGAGCAACATCGCATTCAATTCTTCGATTTCCTAAAACAAGAACAACAAAC
The DNA here is from genome assembly GCF_000286635.1 of Veillonella sp. ACP1. Taxonomy (NCBI): domain Bacteria; kingdom Bacillati; phylum Bacillota; class Negativicutes; order Veillonellales; family Veillonellaceae; genus Veillonella; species Veillonella sp. ACP1. The sequence continues at coordinate 11,414 of NZ_ALKL01000024.1, forward strand.
CATGCTAAAACGCTGGGGCTATGAAATCCAAGATATAAATGAAACCGAACTTGGTAAAACAATCGATACAAATCCAAAAGAAGGATCCACTAAACATAAATTATAATTGAGGCCCTGAATTACAACTTTCCCTTTCCCCGTAACAAAAATCTTTGCGGGAAATAAGGATAACGTATTTAAAACAGGTCCAGATGGGCTTCCAAACCCGACTTTGGCCCTACCGTAGAGAGGACACAATCTGATAGAGGTCCTGAATTACTTTCTTTTTCTTTGTTTAGTAATGAAAATCTTTGTGTTTTATTATGTAATTCAGGACCGATGTATTTAAAGTATGTGATGATAGGGGCGGGAAAAAGACTTCGGGTCCCGCTTGCGCGATAGCGTGTCTTTTTTCCGCCCCTGTCATCACTGTTAAATAGAAGGAGGAATACATATGAACCGCAAAATTTTCGTTACAGGTGCTACTTCTGGTATCGGCCTTGAGTGTGCCCGTGCATTCGCTCAAGATGGAGATAATGTATTGATTGCTGGTCGTCGTGCAGACCGCTTGGCGGCGATTAAGGAAGATTTTGAGCAACAATATGGCATTCGTGTGGATACGCTTGTACTTGATGTGAGCAAACGTGAAGATGTAGATGCTAAGGTAAAACCAGCTATCGAAGCTTTTGGTGGCATTGATGTACTTGTAAATAATGCAGGTCTGGCACAGGGACTCGATCCATTTCAAGATAGTACCGTAGAAGATGCAGTCACAATGATTAATACGAATGTATTAGGACTTCTTTATGTAACAAAGGCAGTATTACCTTTCATGATTGATAAAAATGAAGGTCATATTGTAAATATGGGTTCTACAGCTGGGATTTACGCATACCCAGGCGGTGCCGTTTACTGTGCTACTAAGGCCGCTGTCAAAATGTTGGCCGATGGCATTCGTATGGATACTATAACTACAGATATTAAGGTTACCACCATTCAACCTGGCATTGTAGAAACTCCATTTAGTGAAGTGCGCTTTCACGGTGATGCGGAACGCGCAAAATCTGTATATGCTGGTATTGAAGCCGTTCAACCAGAGGATGTGGCAGATGTTGTATTGTATGTAACAAATCAACCTAAGCGCATGCAAATCTCTGATGTGACCATCATGGCGAACCAACAAGCGGCAGGCTTTATGGTTCATAAGAAATAACAGACTATTATACTAAACTTGTTAAAATGATATAGGTAGCATTTATTACTTTAAATCCTACATCATTTAGGATATATTTATTAAGTATATTTTAATAAATATAGTTTTACAAAATTTGTTTTTGGAGATTGTTGTTATGACAACAAAGATAAAGACATTACTAGTGGCTTCTTTAGCATGTGCAGCTATTGGTTCCTATAGCATTACTAGTGCTCACGATCTATCTGTTGGGAATCGTTCTGTGTCTATGACTGGTGGAATCTCAGTTGAACCTAGGGAACCAAATTTTATTATGCCGAGTCCTGTACATGTGTTCACCACAGTTAAAGAAGCGGCGGAGTATATGAATATTACACCACAGATGCCAAAGTTGTTACCTGTAGGCTTTAATATTCAATCTGTCATCACTTTAGAGAAAGATATATTACAAGTTGTGTATGTCTATAAATCTGGTGCGGATCCATGTTATAATCAAGATGGAGGCGCATATATTATATATCGTTCATCTAAGTTAACTGGTGATATCAGTGGTGACCATAAAATTCATAAGGTTATAGAAACTGAAAGTGTAGATGGTACAAAGGTTACTTTCAAAGGCAGTGACAAAATGGCTTATCTTGCATCGTGGATGAAAGATGGACAAAATCATTCTTTAGATTTTTATCGCCCCGTTACACGAGATATGGCGAAGGCTATTATCCGTAATATTGTTGAGGAAAAATCACATACAAAATAAATGTGTTTTTAATAATTTTTATGTTACGCGAAGGGAGATTATACTCATGGTTAAAAAATTTGTATTAATGGCAGTTGCGTGTGCTTGTGTAGGTTCTTACACTGTTGCCGGTGCGCAAGGTACTTTTGATGTAAAACCAGATCCAGCTAAACCTGTAGTTGCAGAACAGGCAGCGCCAATGGTTGGTATGCCAAGTCCAATTCATAAATTCGCTACTATTGATGAAGCCGCTAAATACATGAATATTATGCCTCATCTACCTAAAGTATTACCTGTAGGCTATAATGTTGAGTCTGTAAGTACTATCGAAAAAGATGTATTACAAGTAGTATATGTATACCAAGCTGGCGAAGATGCAACGCGCAATCAAGCAGCAGGCAAACGTATTGTATATCGCGTAGGTACTACAAAAGGTGATATCAGCGGCGATTACAACAATTATAAAGTTACGGCTACTGAAAAAGTAAACGGCACAAAGGTGACTTTCAAAGGCGGTAATTACATGGTATACCTTGCAACATGGGTAAAAGATGGTCAAAACCATTCCATCTATTTTGAACGTCCTGTCAATCGCGATATGGCAAAAGCTATTATTACTAACACAGTGTCAAAAAAAACACATATGCAATAATATAATTTAAAATGTATACATATAAACAGCTCCTCGTATGAGGGGCTGTTTTTTCGTTATGTGAAACTTTCATAATGAGAATAGTTATAATATACCTGGATGGGTATACATGGATGTGCATATTATTGCTACAATAAAGGTGGATAGTTTCTTAGTAATAAAAGAAGGTAGGTGATGGATTGTATCGATTAATACTACAGCGTTTGGTGAGTATAGTTGGTATTTTACTAGTTGTTACTATCGGTACATTTGTATTGATTAAATTGTCGCCTATCGACCCGGTGGCAATGAAATTTAATCTCGTGGGTGCCACGCCTGATCCGGTGTTGGTGGCTCAATTAAGAGAACAATTAGGTCTCAATGATCCGTGGTGGCAACAGTATGTGCGTTGGCTTGGACAAATTGTACGGGGTGATTTTGGGGAATCGATCCTGTATTCAATGCCGGTAATCACATTGTTATCGGGGGCCTTGCCTAATACATTGGGCCTCGTATCACTAGCACTTGTCATGGGAATTGTAGTGACCATTCCACTAGGGATGCTGTCCGCCAAGTACAAGGATTCATGGGTGGATCATGGTGTACGATTATTGACGTTTCTAGCCTTAGCGATTCCTAGCTTCTGGGTGGGGTTATTGTTGCTCTACTTATTTGGCGTTAAATTACAGATTGTATCAGTAACGAACACAAATGGTTTCTCTGCTTATATATTGCCAGCTGTTACATTAGCTCTATGGCTATGTGGACTATATATCCGTCGCTTGCGTAATGCTATTTTAGAGATATCCAGGCGTCCCTTCGTACAAGGGGCGCGTGCATTAGGCTTACCAGAGTGGATGGTATTTACTCGATATATATTCCCTCATGTAGGACTGATGTTATTGCCTATGATGGGCGTAACGATGGGCGCTATGCTTGGTGGCTCTGCTGTTATTGAAACAGTATTCGCCATCAAGGGTATTGGGTACATGATGGTACAAGGCATTATGGCGCGAGACTTTGTATTGATGCAGGGCTATATCATTTGGATTACATTGGTGTTCATTATTATCAATATCATTATTGATGCATTGAGTTATTGGCTAAACCCTAAACGAAGGGCCGCTATACAAGGAGGCTCTTATGAATAGACAAAAGCCGTACACCTTATACATTATGTTAGTCTTAGCAACTTTATGGATTTTAGTATTCCTCTGTGCTCCATACATAGCTCCATTTAATCCAGAGGCTACGAATGTGGCAGACCGGTTGCAAGATATTAGTAGCACGCACTTATTAGGCACTGATCAGCTGGGCCGTGATGTGTGGTCTCGCATCCTTTATGGCGGTAAAGCCTCTTTAGGGATTGCTTTCACCATCATTGGCATTAGTGGGGCCATCGGTATTGTCATCGGTGGCTTGGCAGGATTTTCTACGCCTCGTATTGACCGCTGGCTATCTCGCTTGATTGATTTGGTGTTAGGGTTTCCGAATATGGTGATTGCCATCGCGTTCATCGGTATCATGGGACCTAGCATTCCGAATGTCATTATTTCCTTGTGTATTACAAAATGGGCGGAATATGCGCGCATTACACGTGGTCTTGTACAGATTGAACGTCACGCGGAGTACATTACCTTCGCTCGCATGTCGGGCGCATCAAATCTGCGCATCCTGTGGCGATACATTTTGCCAAATGTACTGCCATCCCTATTGATTGTAATCATTCAACATCTCGGTGACGCTATCATCTTGGTGGCAAGTTTCTCGCTTATCGGTATTGGTGTACAACCGCCAGATCCAGAGTGGGGCACAATCTTATTAAGTTCCCGAGATTTCCTACAAACGGCACCGTGGCTATTGATCTATCCAGGGCTTGCCATTTTTATTACTGTTGTTTTATTCAACTATATTGGCGATGCGTTGCGCGATGCCCTCGATGTATCTCGTTAACTGCGCTTTGTATAGATTTTTTATGGTGAAAGCCCTAGTGGGCGATGTATTTTTAAAGGAGAAAGTATGAAACGTTGGTTATTAGTATGTTTAGCCGTGTTGTCCATGGTGGCCCTCTTGACGGGGTGTGGCAGTGATACGGCTAAGCAAGGAAAACACATGAATGTTGGTCTGTATTGGTTTGGTGAAACATTAGACCCAACACACGAATGGGATGCGTGGACATTGACTCGTATCGGTGCTGGCGAAACATTAGCTGTTGTTACTCCCGACATGAAATTTGCCCCACAATTAGCGGATTCTTGGGAAAATGTGGACCCTACTACATGGAAATTTCATATCCGTGAAAATGTAAAATTCCAAAACGGTACACCTATGACGCCACAAAAGGTAAAAGAGTCCATCGAGTACACTATGAAACAAAGTGCTCGTTCCGCAAAAGCTGTAAAAATCGAGTCCATTACCGTAGATGGTCAAAACTTGATTATCAAAACAACAGAGCCTAATGGCTCCTTGTTGTCTAGCTTAACAGAACCTGCGTTTGTCATCATGGATACAGCGGATCTTAAGGACGTGGCAACAAAACCAGTTCTTACAGGCCCTTATAAAATTAAATCTTTCACAAAGGGTGAAACCATTGAACTAGAAGCCTTTGCAGATTACTGGGGCGGCAAACCAGGTCTTGATTCTGTAACAGTAAAAGACATCGAAGACAACAATAAACGTGCGATGGCATTGCAATCTAAAGACGTTGACGTCATCCAAAAGGTGGACTCTGCTAACCGTAGCTTGTTTAAAGATGGTTTCAATATCCAAGATATCTCTGGCGTTCGTGTGTTCATGTTAAAAATGAACCAAACTGCAGCATCTCCATTACATGATAAAGATGTACGTAATGCAGTAGCTCATATCATTAACTATGATTCCATGGCGAAAATCATCGGTAATGGTTCCACACCAGGTGCAGCACCATTCCCACCTTCTGCAAACCTAGGTTACGATACAATCGCTAACAAAGCGACAACTGATGTAGCTAAAGCGGACCAAATCTTAACACAAGCTGGCTATGCTAAAAATGCAAATGGTGTGTATGCTAAAGATGGTAAAGAATTATCTCTAACATTAGCTGTTTGGGGTAAAGACACTAGTATGTACGAAGAAATTCAACAAGAATTGAAACAAGCGGGTATCAATGTAACGCTTAAGAAATTACAAAGCCCTGATGAAGTGGATACACTAGGTACAGATGGTTTTGACTTGGTAGAACGTAATGTTATTACCATGTCTACAAATGATCCTTATTGGTTCCTCAGCTTATTCTACAAAACTGGTGCGAAATCAAACGTTGGTGGCTACTCTAACCCTCAAGTAGATGCGTTAATCGACCAATTGTCCGTAACATTTGATCAAAACGAACGCTCTAATATTACAAAACAAGCGCAACAAATCTTAGTTGATGACGTAGCAGATATCTATTTGTTGTATCCAAGTGCAACAGTTGTATCCACTAATAAGGTTAAAAATGTACCGGTACATCCAATCGATTACTACTTATTAACAAAGGATTCTACTATTGAATAAATCTGATTGTATCGTATTTGATAAGGTTACAATTTCATATGGTGCGGAAGAGGCGGTGCGTAATGTATCCTTCTCCGTGCCCACTGGTGAGGTCTTTGCCATCGTTGGTGAAAGTGGCTCTGGTAAATCTACATTAGTTCGTGCCGCTTTTGGCATGTTGAAACAAGCTACCATTAGCGGCCAAATTTTGCTAAACGGAACCGATGTTTCTACATTGAGTGATGGTGATTGGCGACAATTGCGGGGCACGAAGATTTCTATGATCTTTCAAAATCCCAGCGCCTATCTAAATCCAAATCGCACCGTAGAAAATCACTTTAATGATTTGTTCCGTGCTCATGGTGAAAGCTATGATGTAAGCCGCGTTATAGATATGCTTAATCTTGTTCACTTAACTGACGGAGAGCGTATCTTGCAGTCCTATCCGTTCCAATTGAGCGGTGGCATGCAGCAGCGATTGGCAATAGCTTTAAGCCTCATCTTGAAGCCGAGCATCGTATTTGCTGACGAACCGACTAGTGCCTTAGATATGCTCGTGCAAGCCTCTGTATTGGATCTTATGAAAGAGGTAACACAGGCTCTTGGGGCAACGGTGATAATTGTAACCCATAATATCAAGGCGGCGGCGCGCATTGCCAATAGGATTGGGGTTATGAATAAGGGGCAACTCGTTGAAGTAGGCTCTACTGAAGAGGTCATGACTCATCCAAAAGATGAGTATACTCGTATTTTGTTAGATTCCGTAATGAAAGTGGTGTAGTATGATTCAACTCGAGAATATATGTAAACAATATACGAACCACAATCATACGGTCCATGCCGTTGATAACGTATCCTTTTCCGTGGATCCCAATGAACGCGTAGGTATTGCTGGTGGTAGTGGTTCTGGTAAAAGTACATTGCTTAGGATGATTGCCATGCTAGAAAAACCTACATCTGGCATCTTGCGACTCTTTGGTGAGGAAATCCATTCCATTCAAAATCATACAGAAATATATCGCTCTATGCAGATGATGTTCCAAAATCCCTTGGCGGTGATTCCATCGAGGATGAAATTAGAAGCATTTCTCTTAGAGCCGTATATCAACTATGGGCTTATGGATATAGCCGCTGCAAAGGAAGATATCCGCCAATGGATTAAACATGTAGATCTACCTGAAACTATTGTTCAGAAATATCCTCATGAAGTAAGTGGTGGTCAGCTGCAACGGTTAGTACTGGCAAGGATTATGTTGATGCATCCAAAACTAGTACTCTTTGATGAACCTACATCAGCCCTTGATGCGGTGAACCAAAAGTTGGCGCTAGACTTATTACAAAAACTACATTCGGAACAACCCTTCGGCTATGTGTTCGTCAGCCATGACATTGGACTTTTACAAGCCGTAACAGACCGAATCATCGTTATGAAAGATGGGCAAATCGTAGAAACTATCGAATCAAAACGACTTAAAGAAGCGGTACACCCATATACAAAATCACTTGTCAGTGCTGGAGAATAAAGAAGGCCCCTGTTATACAGGGGCTTTTTTATACGTATAATCAATAAATTATACGATTTTAACTATAAGTAAAATTATAATAGTATATTATGGTATGATATTTTATGTATAAAAGGAGGTATATATGAGTGAGAGTATTATGGCATTGATAAATTTAGTTAGAAAGCGATTTGATTTATTTACAAAGATTTTTGTTTTACTTTTTTTATTATGTTTGTTTGCTGATTACTTATATACTTATTATGGAGTAAATATATTAGATTTTGAATCTATATTACCTCAAATAGTAAAAGTATTGCTAAAAAAAGTTGAGTTTATTCTTTATTGGCTAATCCCTTTTGTATGTAGCATACCAGGGATATTATTTTTGATACTACTTATAGCTTATATCTTAGAAGTTATAATAAAGCAATTAGATAAAAAAGAATACTTCATGAAATTATCTGAAGATTTTTATAAGTCGTTAAGCCATATGGAGTCATACTGTCAATTTATAAGTAATCAAAGTTTTGACTTATTACAATTATCAATAGTCTATATTCCTTTTATTGGAGGCGTATATTATATTCTTGCGATGTTTAATCATATAGGTGTTTTAATTTCTCCGGATTGGTATACTTCATCATTTGAAATCATCAATCCTATAAAGCACTTAATTTCTTTTAGCTGGTTACTTCCTAATATGACACATAAAGAATGGATTGAATTAGTATTCGTATTTAGTCGGAGCTTTATTTACGGATACTGTATATATTGGTTTTATATTAGTTTATATATCTATATAAAAAAAGAACGTGAACTTTTAAGAAAACGGAGTATAAGAGAGGAATAGCTGCTTGTGAATTAGAATTTTTTAGAACCGATGATAAATACATATTGTAAGATAAAGTATTTTGTAGAATATGTAAGATAGTAGGTCAAATTAGTTATATAAAGGAATTATATTTAGTTCATCTACAAATACTAAAAGGAGATATTTTATGAATACCTTAGAGCGTTTTTATGATGCATTAAAGATTGCATTAGATATGTTATTTTATAAAGATCAATACTTAATATTTAATGAAACTGATAATCATGTAAGTGAGTTGTCCATTTCACATAAAATTGGGCACTATTTATCATTATGTATAGATGAGTATGATGTAGACTGTGAATATAACCGGGATATAGCTGATTCTAAAAAGAATAAGGCTAATGAGTTGATAAGACCAGATATTATAGTGCATAGACGTGGATGTAATAGTAGCAATTTTGTTGTTATAGAAGTAAAACCTTGGTGGAATGATAATGCGGAGGAGGATATCAAAAAATTAGCTGAAATGACAGAAGAAAATGGAAGGTTTGAATATGATTATGGGTGTAGTATAATTATCACAAAAAATAGATACGATGTTACTGCAACCATATTATCTAAGGGGGATATTATAGAACGTAATATCAAGATATAAATCAAATAATATAAATAAAAATAGCTCCCTTAGGAGCTATTTTTATTTATATAAACTATTCAATTTCCGCTTTCAAATCAATAATATTTTTAGCAGCTACACAGCCAGGGCAGTCGCAGAATTCTGCGCCTTCTGCTTTAATGTCTTTAGCATGTTGTAATAGGTTAGCTGCGCCTTCTTCGCCAAGGATTTGTGTAGCAAGTTCAGACCCTGCAAAGCCTATTGTTTCATCGATAAGTGCAATGTTTTGTTCTGCTACGGATACGAGTTGTTTTGTAAGTTCTTCTTGTTTAGGTGTACCTTCTGCATTAATCCAAGATTGAGCGAATTCCTTTACTGTTTCATTGCTTGTAGGTGCATCTAATAAAGCTTGTACGAGTTGTGTTAATCGTGTATGTGTCATGATAATCTCCTTGATATAACTAGTAAATATAAGTTTGGAAAAATACACGTACTATCTATGAGCACCTGTTCATTTTTATAAGTTCATTATAGCACTTACAATAATTTTGAATAGTAGAATTATTTGCGATAGATACTATCAAATAGGATAGATTTATGATGATAGCTGTTTCAATTTTTAATGATATAATTTAGTTAATAAATGTAGTTTGTTTGCAGGGGATTGTATCATGAAAAAGGTTGTATGTGCGTTAGCTACGCTAGCTTTTATAGGTTCCATCAATGTTGTGTCCGCAGATGATTTGTTGCGGTTTCGTCTTAATGGTAATTCGATTTATGATCAGCCCTATGGTGATCGAAATGAGTTTCCTTGTCCAGATAGACTTGGAAGTTGCACTATGACTGATGAGGATTATAGAAGCACTCGTAAAGGTCAATCTTTAGAGGTGTTTGATACTCTATATGAGGCTAAGCAACATTTGAACTTTAAACCGCAGTTGCCAAGTGGTTTAGAGGGATTACGTCCTGTACATGTATCCATTGTAGATCACGATGTATTACAAGTTGTGTATGCTTATCATGAGCTTTTAAAAGGAACATATTTTGACCGTGTAGATGATATGCCAAAGTATATTAAGTATCGCGTATCGACAGTATCGGGTAATATCGCAGGTGACTATAAGGATTATGTACCTCAGAAAACAGAGATTATAAATGGCATGACCGTGACTTATCGAATGGTGGATGACGCCGTTTACTTAGCATCTTGGGAACATAAGGGGCAGAACCATGTGTTCTTATTTAATGAGCCTATTTCTATTGAACAGGCTAGAGAAATGATTAAATGCGTAGGGATAAATTGAGTTACTTATTGTACTATCTTTTTAAATATGATTAGTTTATAATATAAATATAAAGAGAGCCAATTAACGTGATTAGGGCGTTAGGCTCATCTAAAACTTGATAAAACTATGATGGCGCCTAACGTGTTAGAGGAATGCACTCCTTTATACGTTAGGCGTTTATCATTGTACTATTTGACTAGTACAATGATAGTGACTACTGATAACAGAATTATGATAATTACATAGGTAACTTCATGATTTGTCATAGTATCACCTCCTCGCGGAGATGAACCTAACTCACGTCAATTGACTCTCTTCGTAATTAGTATAGCAAAAATTAATACTAAAAATAATGGAGTTTTTTTATGCAAGTAGATAATTACAAGATTTCAAAGTTATCATATATAGAAAATGCCAGCAATGAGATAATGGAAAAGTACAATATAAAAGTGCAATATGAAACGGAACCGCCTCATGGAGATGCTATATATTCTATTTCTATAAAGGAGAAAGTATTGCCGTTTTGGATTTATGGTAGGGATGTTACTTTCATAGGTAATAGCATGGTTATGGTCGAGTCTGTAAGATACAAAACCTGGGATCCCATTGAAACCATCATTATTGATTTAGAGAATGAAGTGTATGCTAGTTTAAAGGAATGGTATACAGATATTTCATTTATTAATGGTCAAATAGAGCTATCTAATAAAGTGGTAAAAATGGATAAACGAATGTTAAATAATTTTGAGAATTTAGAGTGGATAAGCTTTTAAGATTGATTGCGTAGAGGGTACATTGACCATACTATAGTGAAGTGTTATTCTATATATGACAAGGGATGTCAATATGTGACATAGTCTCATATGAACGAAAAAATAGCAGGGCGGTCACCCTGCTATTTTTATTGTCCTATATTGACTCAGTAAAACTTCATCATATCCTAATTGACATTACTCTATAGAATAAAGTACAATATCTTTATATCTTAAAAACAAGCTATGAATGGGTATAAAGGTTTACAGATCCTGCTTTCAGAGAGTTGCCGGTTGGTGCGAGGCAATAGAGGTTGTACGCTGACACTCTCCCGTGAGCTTTGGTGGCGAATTCAGCAGTAGTCATCGACGGTGGTTCCGTTATACCCGCAACGAGTCCCAATTAGGGTGGTACCGTGTTATGTATATAACGCCCCTTTGAGCAACGATAGTTGTTCTGAGGGGCTTTTTTTTATAAAAGTTTAGTCAACCATACTACGTGACCGAATTAAAGTGGTGCTCTGACGCTCCAGCTAGCTTAACGGTCTTCGGTCTAGGGCCTCGACCTACTAAAGTCGCTTGCGAGCACGCACTTTAATTCTACGTTTTGTTTGACTAAACTTTCACAATTGATAGATATAATACAGTGTTATGGTTTATTAGTATAGAAAAGGTGAAGATTATGGATCAAAATCGCGTATATTTCTTCGATACAACCCTTCGTGATGGGGAACAAACACCAGGTGTATCTTTACAAACTCCTGAAAAAATTGAAATTGCGAAAGGCCTAGTACGCCTCGGCATCGATGTAATCGAGGCTGGTTTCCCAGCAGCATCCCCTGGAGATTTTGAAGCAGTACAAACGATTGCACGCGAAGTGAAAGGCGCAACAATTTGTGCGTTGGCACGTGCTAATGAAAAGGACGTACAAAAAGCGATTGATGCATTGAAAGATGCGGAACGTAGCCGTTTGCATGTATTCATTGCTATTTCTGAACTTCATATGGAATATAAATTAAAAATGACTCGCCAAGAGGTATTGGATAAGGTTAAATCCGTATTGGCATATGCAAAAGGTAAGGTTGATGAAATCGAGTTCTCTGGTGAAGATGCGGCACGCTCTGATTTAGATTTCGCATGCCAAGTATTTGGTGTTGCCATTGCTGGTGGTGCAACAATTATTAATATACCAGATACAGTAGGTTACATGAACCCTAATGAGTTCGGTGATAAAATCCGCTATATTAAAGAACATACACCAGGCATTGAAAATGCAATTATCTCCGTTCACTGTCATGATGACTTAGGTCTTGCTAATGCAAATACGTTAGCTGCTATTAAAGCAGGTGCACGCCAAGTGGAAGGCACAATTAATGGCCTCGGCGAACGGGCTGGTAACGTAGCGATTGAAGAAGTGGTAATGGCTCTTAAAACACGCCATGATTACTTCGGCGACCTTCAAGTGAACATTGATACAAAACAATTTACGAAAGTTTCTAAACTAGTAAGTCGTTTGACAGGTGTCGTAGTTCCACCAAACAAACCAATCGTAGGTTCTAACGCTTTTGCTCATGAGTCTGGTATTCACCAACATGGTATGATGAGCAATCCTGAAACATATGAAATCATGACTCCTGAGTCCGTAGGGGCTGAAAAAACAGATCTCGTATTGGGCAAACACTCTGGTCGTCATGCCTTTGCCGATCATTTGGCAAAACTTGGTTTCCAATCTTTCACAGAAGAGAAAATCAACGACCTCTTCGCTAAATTCAAAGAATTGGCAGACCGTAAAAAACAAGTATACGATGATGACATTATCGCTCTTGTAGTAGATAACTTACATCACAAAAAAGCATTCGAGCTTGTGGCTCAATATTACAAATTAGGTGAAAAAGGCTACGCATACGCTGACGTTCGCCTCATGACTCCAGAAGGTGAAAAAGCTGATGCTGCTGTAGGTGACGGTCCAGTAGACGCATCCCTTAAAGCAGTTGAACGTGTGGTTGGCTTGCCAATTAGCTTAAAAGACTACCAAATCCGTGCTATCACAGCAGGTAAAGATGCCCTTGGGGAAGCAACCCTTAAGGTTGAATATAACGGTCGCTTGTACCATGGTCGTGGTATCAGTACCGATATCGTTAAATCAAGTGTAAATGCATATATTAATGCAGTAAACTCAGTATTCCTAGCTATGGAGCTAGAACAACAGGAGGAAGAATAATATGGGTATGACCATTACTGAAAAGAATATGGCTCGCCACGCGGGTCTTGATGTTGTTAAACCAGGCCAAATCATCGAATGTCATTTGGACGCTGTTTTGATGAACGACATCACATTCCCACCAGCGCGTAAAGAGTTCTTAAAAATCGGCAAACCTGTATTTGACCGTCATAAAATCTACTTGGTGCCTGATCATTTCACACCAAACAAAGATATTCAATCTGCTACACAAGCGAAAGTCATGCGCGATTTCGTACGTGAACATGGTATTACAAACTACTTTGAAGTTGGTAGAATGGGTATCGAGCACGTTATTTTGCCAGAAAAAGGCCTTATCGGTCCTGGGGAAATGATGATCGGTGCGGACTCCCACACTTGTACATATGGTGCGGTAAATGCATTCTCTACAGGCGTAGGCTCTACTGATGCGGGCGTTGCTATGGCAGAAGGTAAAACTTGGTTCAAAGTACCTGAAACTATTAAGGTTGAGCTTATCGGCAAACCTAACAAATGGGTAACTGGTAAAGACGTAATCCTTGATTTAATCGGTAAAATCGGCGTAGACGGCGCTCGTTACATGGCCCTTGAATTCGCTGGTGAAGGCGTACAACACATGACTATGGCTGACCGCCTTACAATCTGTAACATGGCCATCGAAGCTGGTGGTAAATGTGGCGTATTCCCATATGATGAAATTACTGAAGAATACATTAAAGGTCGCGTAAATCGTCCTGTAGAACCAATTAATCCAGACCCTGATGCAGTATATGCTCAAACTGTGACTATCGATTTGTCCCAATTGCAACCAGTTGTAGCATTCCCTCATTTGCCATCCAACACACATTACATCAACGAGATCGACAAAGATATTAAAATCGACCAAGTTATCATCGGTTCCTGTACAAATGGCCGTTACGAAGACTTGGTGGCAGCTGCAGAAATCTTCAAAGGTCGCAAAGTAGCTCCGTTCGTTCGTTGTATCGTAATTCCTGGTTCCCAAGATGTATACGATCAAGCTATGAAAGATGGTTTATTGGACATCTTCATTCAAGCTGACTGCGCAGTGTCCACGCCAACATGTGGTCCTTGCCTAGGTGGTTACATGGGTATCATGGCAGCTGGTGAAAGAACCGTTTCCACTACAAATCGTAACTTCCGTGGTCGTATGGGTCACGTTGATTCTGAAGTATATTTGGCAAGCCCTTACGTGGCGGCAGCAAGTGCTGTATTAGGCCGCATTGCAGGTCCTGAGGAGGTTTAATATGGATTTTGAAAGCAAAAAAATCTGGCGCTACGGCGACGATGTAGATACAGACGTAATCATTCCAGCTCGTTACTTGGCAATTGCTGATTGGAACGAATTGGCAGAACATGCGATGGAAGATATTGATACAACTTTTGCTCCTAATGTGAAAGCTGGCGAAATCATGGTAGCTGGCAAAAACTTTGGTTGTGGGTCCTCTCGTGAACACGCACCAGGCGTTATTAAAGCAAAAGGCGTGCCTGTTATCGTAGCACACTCCTTTGCGCGTATCTTCTTCCGTAATGCCATCAATATCGGTTTACCAGTGATTGAAATCGGCGAACAAGTAGACCGTATCGATGCAGGCGATGCTATCGGCGTAGACTTGTCTAAAGGCATCGTGTACAACTTGACTAAAAATGAACAATACCAAGGCACTGAATTGCCACAATTCATTCAAGACATTGCGGCAGCAGGAGGTCTTGTAAACTTTGCGAAACATCGCAAGTAGTAAGTACGTGGCCGAGCCTCGGTGATGCTCTGACACTCCAGCTAGCTTAACGGTCATCGGCCGAGGGCCTTGACCTACTAAAGTCGCGTCAGAGCATGCACCTCGGCTCTACGTAGCTTATCATTGCGATTTTTTTCGCAATGATGTACATATGGATACATGTAGACGATGAAGCCCCGTCGCAAACGACTTTTGCTAGGGCGAGGCCTATGGCCTCGACCCGTTAAGGCAATGGAGGCTTGCAACGGGGCTTCATTGTCGGAGAGGAATATATAGATGAGCGAAAAAAATATCGTATTGATTCCTGGTGATGGTATTGGTACTGAGATTATTGCTGCAGCGAAGGCTGTGTGTGATGTGGCTTTTGAGAAAGCCGGTGTAAAGGTTAATTGGATTGATAAAAAAGCAGGCGGTGCGTCTATTGATGCATACGGTGTGCCTTTGACTGAGGATACTATTGAGGCTTGTAAAAAGGCTGACGCTGTATTGCTTGGCGCTGTAGGCGGTCCTAAATGGGATAATGTAGATCCTTCTATTCGTCCTGAAAAAGCAATTCTTGGCCTTCGTAAGGAGCTTGGTTTGTTCTGCAACTTGCGTCCTGTAAAAATCTATCCTTCCTTGCAAGAGTATTCCCCACTTAAAAAGGAACTTGTACAAGATGTAGATTTCGTTATTGTTCGTGAGTTGACTGGCGGTATTTACTTTGGTGAACGCGAAGAGGCACAAGGGGAAGGTGCTAACGAGTTTGCATGGGATAAAGAAACATACAGCCGTTATGAAGTAGAGCGCATCATGGACATCGCTATGGAAACAGCTCGCAAACGTAATAAAAAGGTTGTATCTGTAGATAAAGCAAATGTATTGGCTTCTTCTCGTTTGTGGCGTAAAATCGCTCAAGAGAAAGCGGCAGCTAATCCAGATATCGCAACAGATTACTTCTACGTAGATAACACAGCGATGCAACTCGTTGTAAATCCTGCACAATTTGACGTTATCGTTACAACAAACTTGTTCGGCGATATCTTGTCTGACGAAGGTGCTGTTATTTCTGGTTCTATCGGGCTTTTACCATCTGCATCCATGGGTACTGGCACAGCATTGTATGAGCCAATCCACGGTTCTGCACCAGACATTATGGGCCAAAACTTGGCGAACCCATTGGGTACAATCTTGTCCGCAGCTATGATGTGCCGTCACTCTCTTGAGTTACCTCAAGTGGCTGACGCTATTGAAAAAGCTGTTGAACAAGTGCTTGTTGATGGTTACCGCACAGGCGATATCTACCGTGAAGGTTTGAAACGTGTAGGTACCACAGAAATGGCGGAAGCCGTAATCGAACGTTTATAATAGGTGCGATTGAGTGCGTACTTATGTATTGAAGAGAGGGTAGTAAGGCCCTCTCTTTTTTGTGGGAGGCGTTATGTTACCATATTTTTTGCTAGCTTTATCTATAGGGCTTGAATTATTTGCAACGACCATGTTGAAAGCATCTGATGGTTTTACGCGGCCGTTACAGACTATTGCTTGCGTATGTGGCTATGTAGGATCTTTCTATACATTGACGCATGTTCTAAAATATATTCCTCTTAGTGTTACCTATGCTACCTGGTCTGGCGTAGGCCTCGTGGTGACAGCACTCATTTCGGTCTTTATCTTTAGTGAGGGCTATAATATGTACACCATTTTGGGGATAGGTCTTATTGTAGTTGGTGTTGTCATCCTTAACTTGTGGGGGAACGTAGGTCACTAATCTATAAGACTGTTAATATAGCCATTAATTAGATTGGTCTTATATCATAATTACCATAATCATATTGTTAGATGAGAGAAGAGCTAATAAGGAGGGCTTTATGAATTCTTCCATGTATCGAAATTTAACCATTACTGCGTTATTGATGGCTTTAGCAATTATGATCCCTATCGTAATGCCATTGAAAGTCGTCATACCACCGGCTTCTTATACACTGGCCAGTCATGTGCCAATCTTTTTGGCTATGTTTTTATCACGTAAATCGGCGGCTTGTGTAGTTATTGGATCCACGTTAGGATTCTTTGTAGCAGGATTCCCTCTCGTTATTGTTATGCGTGCAGCATCACATATCTTTTTTGCGTTGCTTGGTGCTTGGTATCTTAAAAATCACATGGAAGTATTATCAAATGCTCTTTCTTTTGTGACTTTTAACTTTGTGTGCGCTATCATTCATGCTATTGGTGAAGTTGTTGCCTGTTTACTATTCTATACAACTACTACATTACCGAATATCGACTTAATGTACGTTGTATTTGTCCTCGTTGGAGGTGGCACTATTGTGCATAGTATGGTTGATGGATATATTTCCTTGTATATTTACAAGGCCATACCTAAATCCATCATTGAATAAATGATAGTAACCTAATATGGAATGAAATAGGGGGTGACCATTGGTCACCCCCTTAATCTATCTTTTTAGTGATTATAATTGTTATAATAGATTTGTAGAATATTGAGGCAGAACATCTTATAACTAATTCTAGTAATGGAGGTGAAGATAGTGGCTACATCAAGCTTTTTTAAACCCTTAGTTGTGCGGCAACAAGATGAAGCAGCATGGGTTAAAGCCTTTGATACGACGGAGAAAATTAAGCGAAATAAAAATTATACAATCAATAAGTTGAATAAAGAAGCTGGCCGTAAAGTTTTAGAACAAGTTGTGAGGAATAGACCATGAGATATATGACTGTTTCTATCCGCGACTATTTAGATGATGAAAATTTATTATGTGGGATTTTTGAAACGTTTTCATGTCCTAAAAATAAAGATATTGAAGATTTTTTAAAAGAAAAATCCATTGATTTTGAGAAGAAACACTTTAGTCGAACGTACTTAGTCATTGATGAACATCGAAATTTGGCGGGATATTTTACTCTTGCCCTTAAAGCGATGAATTTGGATAAGAGTGTATCTAATCGTCTACGGAAGCTGGTTTCTGGGTACTCTAATAAACCAGATTCTGCTATATATCTTATCGGTCAGTTAGGTAAAAATTATGCAAATCCCTATGTTAAACAATTTTCTGGGGACTCCTTAATTAATATTGCTGTAGATTATATAAATGAAGCACAAGATATTGTTGGAGGAAGAGCGATTTTAGTTGAATGTGAAAATCGTAAATTACTTATGGAGTTTTATGAGCGTTGTGGATTTCAGCAATTATCTAAGCAAACTGGTGATGCGTTGTTAACATATGTAATAAGCTTAGATAAATTACATTGATATGAATAAGTCGATAGATAGCTGATATTTTGGGTGTAAAAACGGGTTTATTAGACATTGTAGGGTTACATAAAAAAGGTGTACCAACACATTGATTTGTGTTGGTACACCTTTTATCATTTATTTTCTGTTAAAGTACTATCGTCAAATGTAATATTGCCAAGTATAACTTTATTATGATTAGAGCCGATAGCTCGTTCACCATATTTATGGTATTTTAGTTCTAATTCACGACGCATAGCTGCTTGCATTTGTTGTAGAAAGCTATTGGTGAGATCAGAAGTTTCTTTTTGATATCGAACGTTATTGAGAAGGAAAGTCTTATCTTTTTCAATGTAACGAAGCATAGTGCGTCCTTCGTCATAGCTAAGCTGGTTTTTATATTGGTCCTCGTCAGCTTTCCCGTTTGCAGGTTGGACTGCTTTTGCAGTCGTTACTCTAGAGTCTTTATGCAAAATATACTTAATATCGTATTTGTTATTGGTGTTTGGTAAGTTGTCATTGGCTGTTACGAATAGAGCGAAAAGATTTGGTTTTGGTAAATCTTTTTCTGGAATATAAAAATATGTATCTTCTGTAACCATATATTCTTTTCCATTTTCTTGAATTGTGAGTCGATATAGAGCATTTTCTCCATCGTATCCAATCCATGTGCCCGTATAGTCCGGGTTATTGCTACAACCTGCAATAACTAGCGTAGAAAGTAGCGCCATCATGATGCATGTTAGTTTTATAATAGATTTCATATGCTATGTCTCCTTATTGTGCGGTGTCTAGAATAGAATCATCGAAGGAAAAGTTAAATTGGATGTTTGGTTTTGGTCGGAAGCTACCAACTGTATCCTTTTTTCTTCCTTGAATAACATCATCTTTCATAGCATCTTTTAATTTAGACAAATATGCTTTAACCGAGTTGTCATCAGATTGTTTATGGAATACTACATTATTGTAAACGAGGGTATCATCCTTTTCATTGTAGAGAATTGGATTTGGTCCTACATCTAATTTATTATTTACCGCTGTACGAAGCATATTATGGATAGAGTCTCTTTTTTTAGTTAATAGATAATCTGCATTGGCCGGCGCAGTATCAGTTCCTTGTTTTGTGCTATCTGCTTCATCAAGACCGCTTGAAAAATAATCCATTAATGGAGTATAGGAGTATGTATATAATGACACCAGTAATTGGTCGTCTACATTTTCAAATGTTAATTCTTGAATTTGATTTGGATCACTCTTTTGATTGTAAGCAATCCAAGTCCCTTCGAATTTTTTGTTGTCATTCTTATTACTAGAATTATTACCACAAGCCGTTACTAGTATCATGGTGAAAGTAAGTAACAGTGCGATTAAAATATTTCGTTTCATGAAAGCCTCCTTATGCAGCATCGCCATAATATTTACGACGTAAATAGAAGATATAGGCACCGCCTACTACGACTACTATGCCAATACCGATTCCGATATAAAAGAACCAACTATGATCTGGCTTAAATATGAAACGCATACGTTCATTTTGTGAAAAGGTTATAGTATTGTCATTTTTTAATGTGCCTGATTGTACACTGACTTTATCAATCGTGCCAGATACAGAAACTGTCGTGTTTCCAAGCGAAGTACCTAAATCTACTATATAAGTACCGGAAGTCGTTTTTTTCTAATGCTGGTGCTAGGTTTTTGTTTTTATCTTTCAATGTCATAGCATTTCTAACTAGCGTAAACTCATCTATATTTTTAAACTCGGATGCTATAGACCAGGCATTGTACTCTGTTGTGTCGTTATCCTCAACTTTGATTGCTTTACCATCGTTATTAATAGCCTTGATAGTATATTCAGGCATTGGATATTTAGCCAATACTTCGGTGATAACTTTCTTTTCAAATGGCTCGGCTTGAGATTTAACAGTTGCATCCCAAGTGCCGCTTCCATCGCGATTGATGTGAATATCCGAGTCAATAGTGGCACACCCGGATAACACTAACATACATAGACTTAGAATCATAAGGCATAGTCGTCTCATAATAGTCCTCTCTTTCAAACCACAAATTTAAACTATCTATAAAATGTCAGTTGTGATATATTGTACATTAATTAGATAAATATAGGCAATATAGAGTTGAAAGGAACGATGAAATGTTAATGAAGTTTAAACAACTTGGAATTGTAAAGGGGATACTGAGTATTGTAGCAGTAATTGGGGCATTAGTGTGTATAGGCTATGGATTGCATTATCAGTTTGTATATAAGCAGTCACCGGAATATTCATTACGTATACTATATAAATCAATTCAAGATGGTGATACGGATACATTTTTTGCAATGGTTGATGGTGAAGGAATTTTGCATAGGGTATTTGATCCGTATATTGAAAAACTGTTGAAAGAATCTGATGGGCGGAATATATCTCAAACTAATTCAAAAGGAGAAACTAAGATTTTAAACCTTGGAGAAGCGTTGTTGTTTACAGCAATAGATAATTATTATTTAGATGTAAAAGAGGTATTACTTAACCAAGATTTAAAAGGGCATATACCTCATAGGCCCGACCCTAAAGATCCATTTAAAGATAATTTGCAGACGTTAAAAGAGGTAGGTCGATATGAATTGATTTCTATAAAAGAGAAAAATAAGAATGATGGAGTTGTTAATATAGAAATTCGTGCATTGGATACAAAGACTAATGAAACCAAAGTATTCCCGGTAGAGATGACTCAAATGGATAACAAAATGTGGCGGGTTACTGGCTATGATTATAAGACATATAGTTTACCATATGATGGATTTGATAGAATTTAAATAGAGGCTGTTTCTTGTGTTGCTTAATTGACATCAATAAAATTTAATTGTTATACTAATCGTATAGAATAACACTAAAGGGGGCCTTGATAGAGCGAAATGTTCGCCCCATAGTTATTATGAAACATTTTGTTTCATACCCCATACTTTGTATGGGGTTTTCTTATATCCAGCTATTTCCTCATCTTGAATTGGGCTTATTAATTTTATACGATATCTGTAATATTAATTTCGGGGAATGCAGCATATTTAGGAGAGATAGTAGTCAGCCATTTTGCATTGCCTTGCATCAAGTATTGCTGAGTTATTTTTACAATCCCATTTAAATAATTTTAAAATATTATCGAAGTCGATAACTCCTTTATATTTAAATGTTAGAGTGTGTGGTAATGCTACTGTAAAAATACTTTCTCTGGCCGTAGTAGTCGTGTTCATGCACTCTCTCCTTTAATTGACATGAGTTAGGGCACTTGTTATACTTAACACATAAGATAACGTTTAGAGACCTAGATAGGACGGAATGTTCGTCTCTCGGTTGTCTCAGTTGACCCCATACTTTGTATGGGGTTTTCTTATATCTATATTATAGAACTAATGTTTGTAAAAACAAGAGAAATATAGCTATTATGATTTATTGATACATATCTACTATTATTTCATGATTTTTGCAGTTTTATCATACCGTTCCGAAGTAGTTTCATTTTTCTGTATGTCCAGCTATTTCCTCATCTTGAATTGGACGTATTAATTTTATACAATATCTGTAATATTAATTTATCGGGATGTAGCACGTTTAGGAGAGATAGATGGTTGGTCAGAACTGGTGGCGCTGCCTAGGTTTAGTTATGTGTATTGCAGCGAGTGTAGGCGTTGTAAGTGGCTGTGAGTTTAATATGGATAATTTAAGGAATAGTAGTCAGGTGAAAGCTACGCAAAGCGATAGTGAGAAGGAAATCTGGCGTGTTTTTAAATTTTATTTAGCTGCCACAAATGAGTTTAATTTCACGAGTGTAAAATATAGCCATCAACATATGGAAACGGTGCAGCAAGCACGACAAAATATACCGTTAGCTGAGTTTAAAGAGCGGGATTATGAACGTCTTGAGCAAGAACTCATTGCTGCGCGAGATGCGGGGCATACACATAGTGACTTGGAAGCCGCTACGGATGCTTTATTACCGGTATTGCACGACATTGTGGTAGCTGTAAAAGAGCTAGATACGTATTATAAAGAAAAGCGCTATGAATCAGATAATTATGCATTTGCTCACACGCAGTTGGAGAAACTTTCATCATTAATGGATGTATTTGAACCAAAATATGATGCATTAGATACTATTGTTAAAACATATTATAAGCAAGAGGGCGAACGTTTTGTTAAGCTCATGCGTAATAATGGACAAACTAATGGTGCTAATATGTTGGAAATGATGATTATTTATAGCG
Source organism: Veillonella sp. ACP1 (assembly GCF_000286635.1). NCBI lineage: Bacteria > Bacillati > Bacillota > Negativicutes > Veillonellales > Veillonellaceae > Veillonella > Veillonella sp. ACP1. Next base: position 33,909 of record NZ_ALKL01000024.1, read on the forward strand.
ATATAGTAGATCATATTATGGAGCATAAATCCGATAGTGATTTCCAATGGGTGAAAGCACAGAAAGAAGCCGCCGATGGGATTGGGGCAAAGGTTACTGCTGCCGAGGCTCAGAATCGTTTAGAGCAAAAGAAACATCTTGATAAAGCGATTGAGGATTTTATTGCTGATCCTCGTAGTGAAACGGAAGAAGCCGTGGTTGAGCAATATAATGAAATGGTAAGTAGTCCAATGAATTTTGCATTATTAGATTCTGTGCAGAAGCCGTATGTGCCGCAAGAGTTATAATGTGAAATGGTATATGTTAAACATGATATAAATTTCGGGTAGAATATATTTGACAAGCTACCCTTATGAGCCCTATAATTATCTATTATATGAATATTGCGTTGAAAAAGACGGCACGTCTCAGACGGATTTAGTAGAGACCAAACTCATGGGCTGAAAGGTTTGGAAATCTAGAGATGTGCGGATCACTTTGGAGCAAGCAGGAACCCTGCCGGTGAACACCGTTATATGTCTAAGTGGCTTTCACAAATTGAAGCCTAGTTATTTCGTATGCTCGGAATATTCTAGCTTTCACAGAAGGTCAGTAGGGTGGTACCACGGATATTACGTCCGTCCCTTCGGGGGCGGGCGATTTTTTTATGTAAAAGGAGCACATCATGGATTACGGTAAGACGTTACATTTGCCTGAAACAGAATTCCCAATGCGCGGCAATTTGCCTAAGCGCGAACCAGAAATTTTAAAGTTCTGGGAAGACAACAAAATTTATCAAAAACGTTTGGAATTGCGTAAAGACGCAAAACCTTTTATTTTGCATGATGGCCCTCCATACGCAAATGGTAAATTGCACATCGGTCATGCCCTCAACAAAACGTTGAAGGACATCATCATGAAATACAAAACAATGACTGGTCATTATACTCGCTACATCCCTGGTTGGGATACGCACGGTTTGCCAATCGAGCATGCGGTTATTAAAAACACTGGTCTTAACCGTCATGAAATGGCGCCTCTTGATTTGCGCAATAAATGTAAGGAATATGCATTAGAATGCGTAGAAAACCAAAAACAAGACTTCATTCGCTTTGGTGTATTAGGCGAATGGGAGCGCCCTTATTTGACATTGCGCCCTGAGTTCGAAGTAAAACAACTTGGTATCTTCGGCGAAATGGCAAAACGCGGTCATATCTATAAAGGTCTTAAAACTGTATACTGGTGTACGCACTGCGAAACTGCATTGGCAGAGGCAGAAATCGAATACGCTGAGAAAAAATCTTTCTCCATCTACGTAAAATTCCCTTACGTATCCGAGAAAAAGGTAACATTGCCAGCTGGCGTAGATCCAAAACAAGCATACTCCGTTATTTGGACAACTACTCCTTGGACAATGCCTGCCAACGTAGCAATCTCCGTTAACCCAGAGCTTGAATATGGCTGGGTAAAAGTAGGCGACGAATACTACTTGATGGCTACTGAACTCGTTGATGCGGCTATGAAAGATATCGGTATTGAAGACTACGAAATCGTTAATCGCTTCTCTGGTGCAGATTTAGAATTGGCTGAATTCAAACATCCATTTGTTGAACGTAATGCTACAGTATTGTGTGGTGACCATGTAACACTTGAAGCAGGTACTGGTTGCGTACATACAGCTCCTGCACACGGTGAAGACGACTTTAACATCGTTATGCGTTATAACAAGGAAGGCAAAACTGAACTTCCTATCGTATCCCTTGTTAACGAAACTGGTCACTATACTAAACAAGTAGACGACAATCGTTATGGCGATACTGAATTCCCATTAGCTGGCGTAGAAATCCACGATGCAGAAGTGCCTGTAATCAAAATCTTGGCGCACAACAATGCATTACTTCACAAATCTAGCTTGCGTCACCAATACGCTCACTGCTGGCGTTGTAAAAACCCTGTCATCTACCGTGCCACAGAACAATGGTTCTCCTCTGTAGATGGGTACCGTCAACAAGCGCTTGATGCAATCGACAATCAAGTACAATGGATTCCAAAATGGGGCCATGATCGTATCTTCAACATGGTTCGCGACCGTGGTGACTGGGTAATTTCCCGTCAACGTATTTGGGGCGTGCCAATTCCTATTTACTATTGTGAAAGCTGCGGCGAGCACATCATCAACGATGATACTATCAAAGCATTACAAGAAAAAGTAGCTGTAGAAGGCTCTGATGCTTGGTGGGCTCACAGTGCAAAAGAATTGTTACCAGAAGGTTTCAAATGTCCTCATTGCGGTCATGATGAGTTCAAAAAAGAAACAGACATCATGGACGTATGGTTCGACTCTGGCTCTTCTTGGGCTGGCGTACTTGAAGTTAACGGCTTAGATGTACCATGTGCTATGTACCTTGAAGGTTCTGACCAACATCGCGGCTGGTTCAACTCTTCCTTGTTAACTGCAGTAGCAACAACAGGTAAAGCACCGTACAACTCCGTATTGACTCACGGCTTTGTTGTGGATGGCGAAGGTCGCAAAATGTCTAAATCTGTAGGTAATACAGTAGCTCCTAGCGATATCATCGACGTATATGGCGCTGACGTTATGCGTTTGTGGGTATCCTCCGCAGATTACCAAGCAGATGTACGTTTGTCCAAAGACATCGTAAAACAATTATCCGAAGTATACCGTAAGATTCGTAATACATTCCGCTTCTTATTAGGTAACTTGGATGACTTCAATCCAAACACTGACAAAGTGGCTTACGCAGATATGTCCGAATTCGATAAATGGGCATTGTTGCGTTTAGAAGAAGTACGTCAAAAGGTTACTGAAGCGTACGAAAACTATGAATTCCACATGTTGTACCATGCAATTCATAACTTCTGCACAGTAGACTTGAGCTCCATCTACCTTGATGTAATGAAAGATACTATGTATGCTGAAAGCAAAAACAACGTAGCTCGTCGTTCTGCTCAAACAGCCATGTACGAAATCTTGAAAACATTGGTAGCTATGGTATCCCCAGTACTTTCTTTCACAGCAGAAGAAGTTTGGAAATACATGCCTAAAGAAGACGGCATGCCTGAATCCGTTATGCTTCAAGATTGGCCACAAGGTCATCCTGAACACTTCAACCAAGAATTGGCTGATAAATGGAGCCAATTGTTAAACTTGCGTACATCCGTACAAAAAGCATTGGAATTGGCTCGTCAAAACAAAACAATCGGTCACCCATTGGATGCATCCGTTACAGTATACGCTGAAGGCGCTGCATTCGACGCATTGAACGCTCTTGGTGAAGAAGGCTTGGCTAAACTTGTTATTGTATCCGAAGCTCACATCGTAAACGGCGCTGCTCCAGCAGAGGCTGTAAAAGACGAAGAAACAGGCGTAGCAACAGTAGTTGCTCCATCTGAACTTGAAAAATGTGAACGCTGCTGGATCCACCGCGATACAGTAGGTCAAGATAGCGAACACCCTACACTTTGCCATCGTTGTGCAGAGGTAGTGAAAGCACTATAATAACAGTTGCATATAGAAAATGGGCTAATACCGTTTATTAGTTTGCAAATAATCCCCTCATCGAAAGCCTCCACTGGCCGGGTCTGTTCCTTCGGAACAGGGCCAAAGTCGTTTTCGATAAGGGGATTATTTTTTACTATTTAGCAGTTAGCCCATTTTTTATATGCAGGGGACTCTGGGAAAGGCCAAAAGTCGCCTTCTAAAGGGGCTATTTTTGGTATTTCACTCGATTTGTGGGATTATAGCGCTTTTCTGGTGTTTTGGTTTTGTGATACAATTATGGAAATGTTGGCTGCTAGTAGAGGGAGGGATTATTATGCAATTTATGTTAATGCATAGGGATGTACCTGTCTTACAGTTTGCTATTTTTGATGATAGAAATTGGGCCCATATTGTTGATATATTGAATGCGGCTCATGTACCTGTTAATATGCTTGTGCAGCCTCATAACAGAGAACGTGCTTTAAATGAATTTATTGACCATCGATTTATTCCTCAAAGTCGTTCTAATTATGATGTTATTAAGGCATTGTATAAGGCAAAAGATGGGTTTGAATTGTCCATGCGATCGTATATGGTTAGTATTTCTGACCATTATTGGGTTAAACCTTGCGATAGTTCGGTGACTTGGTCTGATGTAAACTTTTATGATAATCCCATTCCTGATGATCAAGTGTTAATAGGGGCTATTGATACATTACATCAATATGATCCGTGGCGTCGGACGCCGAATACATCGAATAATGGGACATTGCGTCAGATTTGGTTGCACCGCGGAGATGAAATTTTGCTTTCAAAAGCGGGCGAATTGACCTTTAAACAGGAACCATTTAATGAGGCCGTCGTCAGTGATGTATTGGCGTACTTTGATGTGCCTTATATAACGTATTATTTGGATTATATGTCGGATGAAGCTGAGAATGTATCGGTTTGCGACTGTTTTACGAATCGAAATGTAGAATATATTCCTGCATGGCAATTGACGTCTAACACGAAATCTAACGATGTGAGTGAGTACGCGCATTACGTGAATCAGTTGCATTCATTTGGTCTTACTGATGTGACGAGTCAGTTAGAACAAATGATTGTGCTTGATGCGCTCATTGCTAATGAGGATCGTCATTGGGGGAATTTTGGTGCTCTTCGTGATAGTGAAAGTCTAGAATTTATCGGCCTTGCGCCTATTTTTGATAACGGAAACTCCTTGGGGTATAAAGCGGCATCTGTTATGCGCAATCGTAATACGGATATGTCCGTAGCTTTTAACAAGACTCATACGCTGGAATTGAAACATGTATCATCTGCTGTGAAAGTAGACTGGGATGGTATTATGAATCATTGTATGGAGATTGTAGAACATAGATATAATCAACTGGTAGAACCGGAGTTTGGTATGGATCGTGCACATATGATTGGTCAATTGATACAAGAACGAGCAAAAAAACTAAAAACTTTTTAGATTTATGAATTCATTGTATACTACCATTCTCCTCAAATATATGATGATAATTGTTATCGTCCGATTTTCCTCATGAAAGCTTTATGTGTAAAAATCTACTCGTTTCATATTATAGTTAAAATACTCGTTTATGATATTTATAGTTAGTTTAGTAAATGAGTGTATGAGAAGGAGGAATATGCAATGGTAGTAACAATCATTAAAGCTGTTATGACTGCTCTTACTGGTTTGGTAAACGCATTATTGCCTTTATTTAAATAATAAAGCTCCCAAAACCCTCATAAACCCTCAAAGCTTGAGTATGTATACTCGGCTTTGAGGGTTTTTTCTTTATGTATATTTTTACTTACAATGGAATGAAATAATATACAGATTTGAGATTTAAACGATATTTATTGTTGGTTTAAATGTAGGTAGTTTTGTTGACTATATCTAAATATATACATATAATAAAAATGAAATAAAGATGAATATATATCTTAGAACTATATATAGAGGGAGACTGAGAGACATGAAAAGAATATTAGTGGTAAAAGCTATGGTTCTTGGGGCCATAGCTTGTTCTATTAATGCTATTGGATTTGCAGCGGGTGTAGAGGCTACACCTATACAAGATGCAACCAATATTCAACAAAATAAACAAGATACGGAAAAACATGAGGCAGTCAATCTAACTGGATGGACCGTACGGATATTGCTGTAGGTGTACAGTCCGGAGGCCAGTCCAAATTAGATAAAGGACACTTTCTAACAGATGATTTGGATACCATTTATAATAAGAAATCTGATTACGGCAATCTAACGAAAGCCTATATAGAAACATTGCAGCCTATTTCTCATTATGATGAGAACAGTAAAAGTATTCTATTTGTACAAGGGCGCATTGGACGTGGCGGTGAGAAAATAGTTTCAAAAGAGCTGCGTGGTTACTTTCTTCCTGAATTAACAATCAATCGGCATGGGCAATCTAGTTTCACTAAAATAAATACGGATGAAAAATCATCTGAAACATTAGGGATTATTGGTACTGTTGGTATTGGCTATCGACGTCTTAGCCGCAATGAACATGCCTATGTAGGTGTCAATGCATTCGTAGATCGAGCTTTCACAGACAATTACAATCGTATTAGTGGCGGTGTAGAGTATGTAAATGGGCTCAACGAGGTATATGCCAATGTGTACAGAGGGCTTAGTAATAAGGATCTTGTAAAAGGTGGTGGTGGTAATCCATATCCTAAACGCTTGTATCCTAATGGCTATCCAGATAGATTCCCTTATAATACGATTCCTAGTGAAAATTATTATACCTACAAAGGCAGTAGAGCACTAGGAGGCTATGAAATCAGTTTTGCTAGGTCCTTCAAGAATGCCCGTTGGGTTCGTACTTATGTAAATGGATATCGCTGGAAGGGGCAGGGTTTTGGCCATGAACAACATTATAATCCGGGGCGACCAGGTCATTGGTCCGTACCATGGTTTTCTGTGAGGGATGCAAACCACTATAAGGGCATTAAAATCGGTGCTGAATTACAGTTAACACCACATATATCCTTAGATATTGGGTATAACAATGCAAACAATATGTCGAAAGGCATGTATGGTACTGTGAAATATACATTAGGTACATCTAAATTTGCCTACTGGGGTGGCAAGCATAGTGATGATACGATTACTACAGCTCGTTCTAAAATGCTAAATAAGGTACGTCGTCAAGACATGATTGTAGAATCCTTTGATGATATTGAATACGATTATTTAGCACCTATTGATCATTTATAATATGGAGAAAATGTTAGTTTTATCATTATCATGAGAGGGGACTATATATAATGTCAGGTAAATTATTATTGAAAGCCATGGTTTTTGGGGCTATGGTTTTTAGCATATCTACAATAGGAATGGCAGCAGAGGTTCAAGATGTAAATGGACTATATTCTGCACAGCAAACAATTGCATCCGATACAGCTAGAAAAGAGGCCGTTCGTTCTAACTGGATGGACCGTACAGATATTAAAGTTGGCACACAATCGAAGATGGGTAAGCAAGTGTCTGTAGAAACATTGCAACCTTTAACTCATTATGATGAAAACTCCCAGTCCGTATTGTTTGTACAAGGCGGTATTGGTAAAGGTGGTCAAGAGCATACATTTAATTATTTTGATGGGGCTGGTGGCTATTGGTATCCATACGACTCAGCTACAGGAACTGTGCAAACAAAAACTAAAGCAGAACGACATGATGAGATAAAATCTCTAGGTACTGTGGGTAATATTGGCTTAGGATATCGTCAGCTCAGTAAACATGAACATGCTTATGTAGGTATTAATGCATTTGTAGATCGCGCCTTCTCTGAGAATGCTAATCGAGTTAGTGGAGGCTTAGAATATGTATCAGGTCTTAATGAAGTTCGCGCTAATGTATATAGAGGTTTGGGAAATATAAAATCTCAATCATATTCGAAGGGGGTATCGCACCTTCCATTTCCTTTGAATGGTGGTACTGCTAGTATTAATGTGTATACATCTCAAAAAGTATTATCTGGTTATGATGTAAGTTACACTCGTTCATTTAAAAATGCACGATGGGCTCGTATGTATATAGGAGCTTATCACTGGAAGGGACTTGGTATTTCGACGTATAGTGGAGGAACGTCGCCAATTTCGGATCTCAATAATAGTTCTGGTTGGCAAGTGGGTACTACATTACAAGTGACACCTCATATTTCACTAGATTTAGGATATACATCCGATAATAAGTATGCTAGTGGTGCTTATGGATTTGTTAAATATACATTGGGTACATCCAAGTTTGCTTGGCATGGAGGCAAACATAGTGATGATACTATTACGAATGCTCGAGCTAGAATGTTAGATAAGGTAGAACGTAGTCCTATGGTTATAGGTAAGTCATATGAAGAATTTTGGGTAATAGTACCACGTGACCCAGGCTTATAAGCCATAACAAAATACTCTTAATATAATAAAAAGAACGCACAGCGGCCCCGGCATTCAATTGATAGGTTGAGTATCGGGGCCTTGTATGCGTTCTTTTTATTTTGTTTGTTATTGCAAATCCTTAGGTACGCTGAGCGGTTTCCAGTTATCTAGTTCTGGAATGTCTAAGGTCGTAATGGTCCGTTGTATCCAGTAGTTCAAGGATACTTCATTGCCAAAGTACTGTTCAAATAGATATGTATTACCTGGAATGTCCTTTTGCTTGCCGTGTTCATCGACGATGTGGCGCATGGATTCCTTGAGGTACAGTTGCACCCTAAATGGTGTGGACCGCTTGCCCTTAAATATGAAATAGGATGGCCCAATAAAATCGTGGGTACGAACGTTGATTTGTTCGTAGCGATTGCTCTTGAGGCCCTCCAAGGATGCTTGTATCATGGCGTTGGCATCGTCATATTCCTCGAGTAGGAATGGTTCTTGATCGACGTCGAGTACATAGTGCCACGTCGGTTTTTCTTCGTCTGTTTCGATGGCCCATGCATCTGAAAGCTCCGGTAAATGGTGGCTTTCATAAAGATCATGCCACAAATTGTGGGTGTCCTCTGCATTGAGCAGCGATTTATAGATAACCTCGTGCCCTTCAGTTGGGTCGTATCCGTATAACCGAACCTGATAGGTATTACGCGGCATATGTTTACTCTCTAACTTATAGATATTCCGCAATTTGTTCGGAATGGTTAGGAAATGATTGTAAAAGCTAAGCACCACCGTATCTTGTGTAGATAGGGCATGGTCGATAGTTTCTAGGTCATATAAGGTAGTATCCCACTGAAAGCAATTCATATTGACAGCTAATCGAGCTGCATTGTGAGGCCATGTGGTAGGGGCCGGGCGCATGGTTGTAGAGGATTCGGTAATACCTTCCTTGTAGTGCCAATGGCCGTCTACCTTTTCAAAGGCCGCTAATCGTTCTGCAGCCTCATCATCTACAGGAACATCCTTAATTTCTTCGCTGCGATTAGCAAGATGAGACACAATGTACTGATGGGAACTTTCATAATAATGAACCGCACTGTCGAGGTCAGGCGTTCCCGTCACATATCCTTTTTCATAGGCATAGCCCAAGGCAACGCGTGTAAGCGCACGGGTGATGTCGTAGAAGAGCACGCGATCCTCCTCTTGAAGCGCTCGTTTTTCTTCCTCTAAAACGCGGGTCAAGGACTGAACGGCAAATCGGATGTTTTTGGTCACGCCGATGCCGTGAATGCGCATGTAACTGATATACGGCAAGGAGAACAGAAATCTATCCTTCGTCGCCGCCATATGCGTCAAATCGGCGATGAGCCCCCAGTCGAGAGGGAGGCCGCCAATGTGAAAGATATAGTTAAATGCAGCCTGCAACGCGGCATAACCGGCATCATTAAAGTCCTTTGTGGCCGCCCGTTGATATAGTTCAGTAGCCTTGATTGGGTCATATGGAATGGCCGCACGCAACAAAGGTTGCTCGTAAAAATGATAGTAATAGTCCGCAAGTTCTGCGATACATTCTGGCTGGCCTAGGTCAGCACCCTTTGTAAACCATGTGAAAGCCTCTGTAAATTCGCCCTTTTCGTGATGGTCGAGGCCCGTATAGAGCATCATGGTGGGGTTGCCTAATTCAGCGGCCCTGCGTGCCACACGGCGCGCATTATCGTAATCGCCTTCGTCGATATAAATATTGCGCAAGTTCCCTTGGAACATGGCTAGCCCTTGATCGAGGGCTTTGGTAAACCAGTATTTCGCATGCTCACGAGATTTTGCTTGTAGCGTTTCCTCATCTACCATACCGCGCAAGGTAGCAATGATTTCACGTAAACTCTTGCTGCGCGTCGCTTGGTGTAATCGTTGACTAAAGCTAGCCTTTTTGGGGCCTAATAGTTGTTTAGCCTCGTTAATAACGTGGTAATCGCCCCAAAAGAATACGTTGCCTATAATATATTGGCAGTATGCATCGTCCTGCTTTGCATAATCATAGATGATGCGGAATGCATCATCAAAGGACAACTGCATATCTCGCCTCACCGTAGGCGTAATCGACCCAGCTATGCGCAATGCTTGTAATGTGCCAATTGGACTATTTTGGCGGATACTATCATGCAAACACTGATACGTGCGCATATTATCCTCTGGAAAACCCGACTCGGCCCACGTAAATCGCGGTCCAGCGTACACACGTGCCAATAGGGCGTATGCGTCTCCTAATTCACGTTCTTCTGGAGATAAAGCCTTCTGGTAGACCTCCTCAGCATCTGATTCACCAACGCTGCCTTGTGATGTAGTCGTGTTGCGTAACTCATACTGAATCGGCTTTGTCACATTCGATTGATTATTTACAATCGACTCTAACATGCGCAGACCCTCTTGAGCGGACTGCGGATCATAAGACATAAAAATTAAGTGGAAGACCCGTTGGAGGCGGTCTGTGAAATATTGAGCCATAGGCCCTCCTTTCGTTTTTATACAATACACTACTATTATATACCGAATACACAGCTCGTGAAAGGTAGGAAAGGTGATGGGGCCTCTGAAAGCCGACACGCTACTGCGCTTCGCGGAGCCCGAAGTCGTTTTCAGAGGCCCCATCACCTTCAACTATCTCGTTCTATGTTAATTCGGTATATAATAGTAGTGAAATTGATAAAATCCGTTATTGCCAACCCAACCGTTGGACAGAGAAAGGAGGGCCTACGGCCTGTGTGACGACATGCCCTGAGAACCTCCACCGGCCGGGTCTGATTCGCCCTTCGGGCTCACAGGGCCAAAGTCGGATTTTTAAGCCCATCGGTTCTATCTCTCAATCCATAGCCGACACGCGGTATATAATAGTAGTGAAATTGATAAAATCCGTTATTGCCCACCCAACCGAGGGACAGGAGGGCCTACGGCCCGTGTGACGATGTGCCCTGAGAATCTCCACCGGCCGGGTCTGATTCGCCCTACGGGCTCACAGGGCCAAAGTCGGATTTTTGGGCCCATCGGTTCTATCTCTCAATCCATAGCTGACACGCGGAATATAATAGTAGTGAAATTGATAAAACCCGTTATTGCCAACCCAACCGTTAGACAGAGAAAGGAGGGCCTACGGCCTCTCTCTTATCCGTATAACAAAAAAATAATTTCTAAGTCAGGTTAGAGTGGATGTGAAAAAAGATACCCCATGAAAAAACGACTTTGGCCCTGCCCCGTAGGGGACAGACCCGGCCGGTGGAGTTTTTTCGTGGGGTATCTTTTGATTATCGTTCTAGCCGTTGACTAGAAATTATTTTTTGTTATAGTCACCAAACCATTTATCATAGATTTTTTGGTATGTGCCGTCTTCTTTAAGTTCTTTAAGAGCTTTGTTAACAGCTTGTTGTAATTCTGTGTTGCCTTTTTTAACACCAAGTACTGTACCAGGTGCTTTTGTAGGTTCGCCTACGAGTTTAAGGTCTTTGTCAGCGCCTTGTTTTAGGTAGTACATAGCAACTGCGTTATCGATGATTGCGCCATCGATTGTACCGGCTTTTAATTCCATAAAGATATTGGCGTTGGAGTCCATTTCTTTTACTGTTGTGTTAGGAATTTTTTTAGCCATGTCTGCAGGAACAGTACCGATTTGAACGCCTACAGTTTTGCCAGCAAGTTCATCCATGTTATGGATTGTGGAGTTGTCTTTACGAACAACTGTGATGAAACCGCCTTGGTCAAAGTATACATCAGAGAAGTCTAATGCTTTTTCACGTTCAGGAGTTGCGTTGATGCCTGCTGCGATCATGTCGATGTCGCCAGATTGAACTGCTGGAATCAAAGCGTCGAAGCCCATGGATTTGAATTCCATTTTTAGGCCCAATTTTTTAGCGATTGCTTCGGACAAATCAACGTCGAAACCAACGTATTTATCGCCTTCAGTGAATTCGAATGGTGGGAATGTAGTTTCAGAACCTACACGCAACACACCAGCCTCTTGTGTCATTTTGCTTTTTTCACTGCCACAACCAGCCAATAAACCCATAGCAGCAACGGCTACGAGTGCGATAGCTGTTAATTTTTTGAATTTAAACATAGTATCCTCCTCAAACATGATACAAACATATTAATCTGCTTATATTGTACGGAATTTTGAACCAATAGGCAATAACATTGTATAATTAAAGGTGCGAAAACAATTTATGTACATGAAATGTACCTTTTACCAAATAAGGTCGGTTATTTATACATACATTTAGGAGGACCTATGTCTCTTACTGAACAATTTTCCAATGCTTGTGAAAGCTTCGCCCAAGAGGCTTTCACCATTAATTATACATTGGCGAAGAATCCTGAACTGTCTAGTCATGAATTTAAATCCGTTAAGACAATCGGAGCTGTTCTTGAAAAGCACGGCATCCCTGTGACTTATGAGTTCTGCAATTTGCCGACTGCTTTTAAGGCGTCTGCTGTGAAAGTAGATCATCCTAAAGGGCGTTTAGCGATTTTATGCGAATACGATGCGTTGCCAGATGTGGGTCATGCGTGCGGACATTGTGCGAGTGGATCTATGAGCACCTTGGCAGCCCTTGCATTACATAAGATGCAGCAAGATGGCGTAGCTTTCAACATGGACATCGACATCATCGGTACCCCTGATGAGGAAGCAATGGGGTGTAAGGTGGATATGTGCAACGCTGGCGTATTTAAGGACTATGATTTTGCCATTATGGTCCATCTCGATGGTGAAGAAACGCGCCCAAACTCGCAATTCCTAGCCCTCGACTGTTTCCGCGCCAAGTACCATGGTAAATCGGCCCATGCGGCAGGCGAACCTTGGAATGGTATCAATGCGGTAAATGGCGTGCAACTCGCCATCCATGCCATGGATATGCTGCGCCAACAAGTGCGATCAGAATCTCGAATCGGTACGTGGATCATTAATGGCGGTACCGCGTCTAACGTCATTCCAGCCTATGGCGAACTAGAAGTGACCGTGCGCCATACAGAACGGGAGTATTTGAACGGTTTGTCCGAGCAAATTAAAAAGATTTTTGAAGGCGCTGCCCTTTGTACCGGAACGACTGTAGACGTTGAGTTTTACGGCAACCCTTACGATGATATGAACCAAAACCATCGCGGTACACACCTCATCGAAGACGTGATGGCTGATATGGGCCTCGATTTTGAACCAGGTCCAGCAGACATTGGCGGCAGTTCCGATATCGGTAATGTGAGCTATCAATGCGCTGCATTTCATCCTAAACTACGCTTGGCAGGCCCAGATAAGGTGTGCCATGCGAAGGAGTTTGCGGACGCCATGCTCGAACCAACCATAGAACAAACCATTGTAGATGGCGCTAATATCATTGGTCGTACATTGTTGAGCTTAGTTGAGAATCCAGCTGTTTTAGAAGAAATTGTAGCCGAGTTCAACAGTACTAAGTAGTTTCTAATCGAGATTCACAATGTTAATAAAGTGCTTCCTATATCTATCGGGAGAGCTGTAATATCGTAGATAGAATTCGGTATCTGTTTCAGAGTTATTGATAATAGATGATAATGAAATACTGCCATTTATAAAGCTACAATTTTTGGTAAAATAGGCACCTACCTCAACGTCGTGGTGATAGAGCGCCCATACTACGTCATTGCCAGCGATGAATTGGATGTATTTAAATTCAAGAAGTTCAAATAAACCGGCTATGGTTATATCATCAGGTACGGTAAATTTTTCACGATGATGACTCATATCATCGGCTGCACAAACGGCATCTCGATCGATTAGTATATGCATATGATTTCACATCCTTTGAACCGATAATTCTATAAATTATATGCTATCTTTATTGTACATCAATCAAAAATTTTTTTGATCTATTTTCTACCCTGTATTAAAGGAGGTTGTATGTCCTCATCTGAACCATTAGATATCAAAAATTATATAGGTCTTACTGGCGATACCCCGATTCGATTCATCGCGTCCGACGTGGACGGTACCTTGGTGAATGACGCGAAATCCGTGGACCCTGAGGTGGTGGCCGCTGTTCGTGCCGCTCGTGAAAGCGGTATTCGCGTGGCTATCGCATCGGGCCGTGCGTGGCATGAAATGGATGATGTTATCGATGCCATGCCGTGCTTGCGCTACTTTGTGTGCACCAATGGCGCCTATGTCATGGATAAAGAGGAACAAAAAGAACTCGTTCATATCTCCTTTGATAAAACCCGTGCCATAGATTTAGTACGGAAACTCATGACCTACGGTGTGTTTGTAGAGGCTTATGTGAAAGCCGAAATTTTCGGCCAATATCCAACAGTGGGCAATGAAACATCACAAGCGGAGCATTTCTTTAGACCTAATATTAGACCTTTTATCTTGAAAACGCGCACGATGGTGCCTGATTTATTGGCACATCTAGAATCTTTGCCAGAAGGACCGGAGAAAATCCAAATCTTTTACGGCGATGAACGTATACGTGAGCGCATCCTAGCCGATTTACGCGATGAGTTTCAAGGGGCAGCCACAGATGGTAAAGGGCGCGAACGTTTTTACGATGTCCTTGAATCAAGCGAAGGGAATTTAGAATTTGTATTGCCTCATACGACAAAAGGCACGGCTGTAGAGGCTTTGGCTAACCATTGGGGCTATACGCCTGACGAAGTGATGACTATTGGTGACAGCGAAAATGATCTATCTATGATCCGCTTTGCTGGCGCTAGTGTAGCCATGGGGAATGCACGAGATAATGTGAAAGCTGCCGCACGCTATACGACAACGGATAATAACAATTACGGTGTAGCTCGTGCACTCTATTCGGCTATTGCACATAATCGCGAATTAGAAGGTAAATAGAAGTATACTCGATAGTGAATTGACCATTAATCCCATGATTGATTGTGAGGTGATGTAATATGGGCAATCTAAAATTTGATATAGACGATACCTGCGTTAAATGCGGTGCTTGCGCTGAAGACTGCCCAGTACAATGCATCACCGAAGGAACCACTAAATTTATTATTGGTAACGGCTGTATCCGCTGTGGTGATTGCTATTCAATCTGCCCTGTTGGAGCCGTACAAATGCATAAGCTACTTAAAGATAGTACAGGCCTGTAGTAATTTGAAATGGGTGAGTGTAATAGGCCGTCTAAAAAAAGAACAGGCCTGTACTAATCTGAAACGGGCACGTGTAATAGGCCTTCTAAAAATAGAACAGGCCTGTAGTAATTTGAAATGGGCACGTGTGATAGGCCATCTAAAAAAATAGAACAGGCCTGTTCTATTTTAAAATAGGTATGTGAAAGGTCGACATTAGAACCTTTAAGATATGAAATAGACGAAAAATCCGAACGTTAAAAAGTATTTTATAACTTTCATACGGAATATATGGAGTACATATGGTTCCTATGGTATAATAGACTGTAATAAAAAATTGGCGTTTTGTTTGTAAAACGCACCCCCAGTACAGGAATGTATGGACATTATAAATTGGTGAATATACTTTCACAAATAGATGCATACGGAGGAACTATGGAAAACAAGGAATTTGTTATTGTTGTCGATTTTGGCGGTCAATATAATCAGTTGATTGCACGCCGCGTTCGTGAAAATCATGTATACTGCGAAGTATATCCATACAACAAAGCATTAGAAAAAATTAAGGAGTTGAAGCCGCAAGGTATCATCTTTACTGGTGGCCCTAACAGTGTGTACGAAGAGAATTCCCCTAAAATTGAAAAGGAAATCTTTGAACTTGGCATTCCAGTTCTTGGCATGTGCTACGGTATGCAATTTATGGCACATACATTGGGTGGCGAAGTTAAATCTGCGGACAACCGCGAATTTGGTAAAACACCTACTAAAGTGGATACTACATCCCCATTGTTCAAAGGATTGGACGAAGACCAAGTTGTTTGGATGTCCCACGTTGACTATGTAGCAAAAGTTCCTGAAGGGTTCGAAATCATTGCGCATACAAAAGACTGCCCTGTTGCATCTATGCAAAATAAAGAACGCAAATTATACGCTATGCAATATCATGCAGAAGTATTACACACTGAACATGGTAAAGAAATGCTTCACAACTTCTTGTACGAAGTATGTGGCTTCACAGGCACATGGACAATGGCAAACTATGCAAAAACTGCTATTGAAGAAATCCGTAACACTGTAGGCGATGGAAAAGTATTGTTAGCATTGTCTGGCGGTGTAGATAGCTCTGTTGCAGCAGCTCTTATTTCTAAAGCTGTTGGCGACCAATTGACTTGTATCTTTGTTGACCATGGTTTAATGCGTAAAAACGAAGGCGATGAAGTTGAAGCAGCTTTCAAAGATTCCGGCATGCATTTCATCCGCGTCGATGCAGAAAAACGTTTCTTAGATAAATTGGCTGGTCTTGAAGATCCAGAAGCGAAACGTAAAGCTATCGGCGAAGAATTCATCCGTGTATTCGAAGATGAAGGTCGTAAAATCGGCTCCGTTGACTTCTTGGCGCAAGGTACAATCTACCCTGACGTTATTGAGTCCGGTACTGGTGAAGCAGAAGTTATCAAATCTCACCACAACGTAGGCGGCTTGCCTGCAGTTGTAGACTTCAAAGGCCTTATCGAACCATTGCGCAACCTCTTCAAAGACGAAGTACGTGAACTTGGTTCTGAATTAGGCTTGGCTGACTATCTCGTATGGCGTCAACCATTCCCAGGTCCTGGTCTTGCTATCCGCGTAATGGGCGAAATCACGAAAGACAAACTCGACATCTTGCGTGATGCGGACTACATCTTCCGTGATGAAATTGCAAAAGCTGGCCTTGATCGCAGCATCAACCAATACTTTGCAGTATTAACATCTACACGTACCGTAGGCGTTATGGGTGACTTCCGTACATACGATTACACATTGGCATTGCGTGGCGTAACAACAACAGACTTCATGACTGCTGACTGGGCGCGCATCCCTTACGACGTATTGGACACAATCTCCCGTCGTATCGTAAACGAAGTACAACACATTAACCGTATCGTGTACGATATTACATCTAAACCACCTGCAACAATTGAGTGGGAATAAAAATTAGAACAACATCGTATTTAAAGAATACATATACAAAGGCCTTTCATCGTTATGGTGAGAGGCCTTTTGTGAAAGTAGTAGTTGCTCTAATTTATTTTGTTGTTGCTAGTAGATATCTTTAAGGAAATAAGGGTATGGAAACTATAAAAGAATTTTTAGTTAGTGACATATATTTAGATATTATAAAAGAACTAGGTGTCGACAACTTTAATCAAGACGTACAAAGTGTTGAAGTAGAAGAGCTAAAAAATCGATTAAGACAGAGACAATTCTTACTAGAAGGCTTTAATTGTAAGGTGCTTTCAGAAAAAGAGATGGTGCAGTTTTACGCGCAAATGATAGAAGAATATGGAAAAGATATTATCGTTTGGTCTAAAAAGTTTTTGCAATATAGTGACGATACTATTGAGGAGTATCCTGATGGAGAATTTCCAAAAGGAGAGAAAATATCTGAGGAGGATGTATCAACTACAATTGAAATAGGAAAATATTCTAAAATGAGTATTGCTTTGTATATAATTGAGTTCGATCTCTTGAAGAACCATCAAGAGATAGTAGCTGACTATTATAAAAGATTGGGCATTCCTCGGGCCGCGAAATATGCAAAAGACATAATAGCATTTTATAAAGAGGTTTTTACTTTAGGTATTTAAATATTAATGATTGAGGGCTGTTTTGTTACAGCCCCTTTTATGTTATACAAAAAAATTGGTATACTGATTTTAAGTTATAGATTTTGGTTAAACAGTTGTTTGAAAATAGAGGTCCTATGAAAACGACAAAATCTTTTGGCGAGTATCCCAAATATTCTCTCCATGATGCAAGGGTCCAAAAAATAGCATACGGAGATGGTAATTTAACTTTTATCTTTGATTATATTTTTTCTTATGAGAATGGTGTTGAACAAACTCATAAGGCCAAGATTGTATTTGAGAAATGTGATGTTGATGATCTAGAAATTCTTGTCTTTAATAGTACAATATTAGATACTTTCACAGGTAAAAGAATTGAGTTACCTCAGTATCAGCAGGATTATAGTGAAAGTGAGTTCGAGGTCATTACAGAGACTTATAACTGGGGTCGAGCTGTGCTGCAGGGTTGGTTATGGACCGAAGGGAATCCTGTACATTGTATAATGAACATATACTTTACAGGTGATATGGTATATGTAGTTGATGAGAGCTTGTAAAATAAATCTTTCAACATAAACCGTATAGGAGTAAATAACTATGGGCTATAAAAATGTATGTGTAAACTGCCGAATCTCCTTGTCGGAGGGCACAAACTACGAGTTGTTTAATACAAATAAAACCTGTCCTATATGTAAAGGTAAAATGTACTTTGTAAATGAGAAGTTTAAAGCTCCTAAAAAATCTAATGATAAAGAGTGGAAGATTATAGAGTATTTGTTATTGAGTGGCTATGATTTTAGGAATCCCATTTATGGAACTGAGAGATATATGTATTTCGAGTTTCCAAAGAACTTACAGGAGGCGGAGGCATTCGTTCGTGAGATGAGAAAGTTATAGTAAACTATATGAGCAAAGCGCTTTAATGATATGTAAATCAGCATTATCATATTACATAGTATATAAATTGAGAATAGAATATGCATAGTGAAGGCTACACAAGAGAATATGTCTTGGTGTAGCCTTTAGTGGTTAAACAGTATATACTTAGGGTAATAGCAACATAAATTTTAAAGAGAGGAGGCAAAACTATGTGTGAAGTAACAATAACACAAGCTACAGCAGAATTGCCTATGCTTGTAAAAAAACTACAGACAGGAGAAGAGTCTGTTGTGTATATCAAACAAGATGGACGGACTGTAGCACAGCTTACACTATCTGAAGACAATAGGCAAACAGAGTCTAAAGTGGATGTGTCGAAACGTATAGGCATTGCAAAAGGTAAATTTAAAATGCCAAAAGATTTTGATAAATGGGATAAAGATATAGAAGAACTGTTTGGAGATACAATATGAATATATTATTGGACACACATTATTTACTATGGTCTATTTTAGGTGATGATTCATTATCTAAAGAAGCAAGTGATATGATAATGAATCCAAATAATAATATTTATTACAGTATTCTTTCACTATGGGAAATTGAAATTAAGCATCTTAAACGTCCAATGTGTATGCCTATTGATGCAGTAATGGTAGAAGATAGCTGTGCGGGGGCGGGTTTTACATTGTTACCTATATTGGTTCCACATGTGTTAGCACTATCTACATTACATCGTGATGAGAATGCTAAAGCTCATAAAGATCCATTTGACCGTTTGTTAATTGCTCAGGCTAAAACATCTGATATGATATTTTTAACACATGATGAGCTTTTACCAGATTATAATGAACCATGTATTTGTTTTATGTAATATGAAAGATTAAATAATATGCTTATACGAAAAGCCACTACCGATGATTTAGACATTGTTACAAATATAGAATCCACCTGTTTCCCACCAGCCGAAGCAGCCCCTCGTGAAGCGTTTAAAGAGCGCCTTGCTCATTATGCAGACCATTTCCTTATAATTTTTGATGGCGATACACCTATTGGTTTTATCGATGGATTTGTAACGGATGATGAAATCCTAACCGATGAGATGTTTGCTGATGCATCTATGCACAATCCTGATGGGGCATGGCAGATGATTTTTGGTCTAAATACAATGCCAGCGTATCGCAATCGCGGTGTAGGGGGGCAGTTGATTGAGGCTTTCATAGACTTGGCCAAAGAAGAAAATCGAAAAGGCGTTATTCTAACCTGTAAGGAAGAAAAGATACCTTATTACGCCAAGTTTGGTTTTCTAAATGAAGGCGAATCAGAGTCTGATCACGGCGGTGCTAAATGGTATCAAATGCGGATTGTATTTTAGGTGCTTAGAAATGAGTAGAGATTAACTATTTATGGTTTTACAATAAAACTGAATATAATAGTTTCCATAAAAAAGAAGCTGAAATCTTGCAGATTAGCATTGGTTTCAGCTTCTTTTTTGTTGGGAAAAGTATTGGTATTGTATTTAAATAATTTCTTTAACTTGCGCCACGCCTTTATCGGTCAGCATATAGTATCCATTTGTTACATATAACAAGCCTCGTTTCTTAAGGTGTGTTGCGGCTTGGTGGGTATAGTCTGGTTTCCAGTTCAAGTGTTCGTGAATGGTGCCGATACCATTTTCAATGGCCGCCACAGGTGTATTCATATGGGTGTAGATGTGGCAGAGCATCATCGTTTCTCGATAGTGACGACGCAAGTGGCGTTGGCGAAGATAGGTTGCAATATAGCCTGTCTTTGGTGTGCAAATAACGGCAATTAATAATGCGAGACCAATCGTTGTTGCGATAGCGCCTGCAATGGATATGTCTAGGGTGAAAGCGACTTCTGTACCGATGATGGCACAGATAATGCCGATGATGATACTGCTAATGAGCATGGCTTTCACAGAGTCCGTCCATAAATAAGCGATAACCGCAGGTCCAATCATGAGGCCGATAACGAGGATGGCGCCTACTGCTTGGAATGAAGCCACCACAGTGAGGGACACCATGGTCATCAACACGTAGTGGATGAGGGCGGGCATGAAGCCGAAGAGCCCTGCTAATAGAGGATCGAAGGTAGATAGCTGCAATTCCTTGTAGAAGAGCATAACTAATAGGAGGTTGATGACCGCTACTCCAAGAGAAATCCATAGTGATACAGGACCTAAGTCGGTACCGTTTACAATCCATCTGTCGAATGGGGCGAATGCGATTTCCCCTAGAAGTGCCGTATCTACGTCAAGGTGTGCGTTGCCGCTATAGAGACTGACGAGGATGATGGCGATGGAGAATAGAAGGGGAAAGATGATACCAATGGACGCGTCTTCGTTGACGAGGCCCGTGTTATGAAGCATCTCTGTAAGCCACACTGTTCCTACGCCGACTACGGTTGCCCCTACTAAAAGCAAGGGAGAGTTTAAGTCTTCTGTTACAAAGAAAGCGAGTACGATGCCGAGAAATACGGTATGCGTAATGGCGTCGGCCATCATGGACATGCGGCGTAGCACGAGGAATACACCAGGGATAGCGCACGCGATAGATACTGTAATGGCGATGAGTAAAATCTCTGTATGTACTGTCATGGGGCACCTCTTTTCCGGAATTGCCACAAGATGCCTCTATTAGGTGCAAATATGAGGCTCAACAGTACAATAACCGACAGAATGACGATGATTGCAGGACCTGTAGGCAGTTTTTGTACTGTTGTACTCCAAATGGTTCCGCCAATAGCAGATACCATACCGAAACATCCTGCTAGTATACACATGGTACCTAGCTTGTTCGTCCACTGACGGGCCCCTACGGCTGGTGCAATAAGGAGCGAACTGATTAAGATAGCACCTACTGATTGAATGCCGATGATGATGGTCATGATCAATAGGGAACGATATAAAATGAGGGTAAAAGTGACGGGAATTTGCAATGTTTTGGCGTATTCTACGTCAAAGGAAATGAGCTTTAGCTCTTTCCAAAATAAGGCTGTTAAAACGATAATGATGAGCGCTGCCGCCGATGTAATGTACACATCGCGAGCTAATATGGTGGCGGCCTGTCCAAATATAAATTTTGAAAGCCCCGCCTGACCCGCATTGTTTAGACTTTGAAGGTAGGTGAGTAGAACCATACCAAGACCAAAGAAAGCAGATAGTATAGTAGCCAGAGCGCCATCGAATTTGATTTTACTATTTTCTACGGTGATGGTAATGAGCCATGCCGCAGTGATAGAGGACAGGGCAGCACCTATAATGAGTACCTCAATGTCTTTTATACCGGTCAGCAAGAATGCGATGACTACACCAGGCAGTGCTGCGTGGGAGAGACCGTCACCGATGAGGCTTTCTTTGCGCAGTACTGCGAAGGTGCCTGCAATACCACTGGCAAGGCCCAAGAGAGCCGTGCCGAGCAATACCATCTGTGTCGTATAGGATTGGAGTATGGTCATACAATCCTCCCCTTGCCGTAGGTGCGCTCGATGGCCTCATCGGTAAAGGTCTCTGCTACGGGACCATAGGCAACAGTTTGCTTATTGACCATCGTTACCCAGTCGAAATATTGAGGTACCGTATTTAAATCGTGATGTACGACGATCACCGTTTTGCCGCGCGCTTTCATTTCTTGTAAAAGAGAGATAATGGCGTGCTCCGTCGTTTTATCGACGCCCTTGAAAGGCTCGTCCATGAGGTAAATATCTGCTTCTTGTACGAGGGCTCTTGCGAGGAATACACGCTGCTGTTGGCCCCCTGAAAGTTGACGAATTTGCCTATTTACATAGTCGCTCATGCCCATTTTTTCAATCATGGAGAGGGCAAGTTCCCTATCCTTTTTACTTGGTCGTTTGAACCAACCTAGATGACCATAGCGGCCCATAAGTACGACATCTAATACGGTAGTAGGAAAGTCCCAGTCTACGCTACCGCTTTGAGGGACATAGGCGATTTTCTTGTAATCCTTTTTGTCCATCGCAAGGTGATGGTCGATATAAAACTTAACACTACCTGAGATAACTGTTAATAGGCCTAACATGGCCTTTAATAATGTAGATTTACCGGCTCCATTAGGGCCGACGATAGCCGCTAAGGAACCGATGGGTACCTTCATATCTACGTCCCATAATACGGGTTTTGTCGTATAGGCTACGGTCATATCTTCAACTTCAACGGCCCATTCCATAGAGACCTCCTTTTATCATTGTTTATTTAAGTGCTTTAGCGATGGTATCGATATTGGCTTTTACCATACCGATATATGTGCCGCCTTCAGTGCCTTCAGAACCGAGGGAGTCGGAGTATAATTCGCCACCGATGGCAACGTTCCAACCTTTAGCCTTAGCTGCTTCTTGAACGGCTTCAATTGTTTTGTGCGGTACAGAAGATTCTACGAAGATCGCTTTAATTTTGTGATCTACGATGAATTGCACAAGTTCATTCACATCTTGTGTGCCTGCTTCTGTAGCAGTACTTACACCTTGCAAACCTTTTACTTCAAAGCCATACGCACGAGCAAAGTATTGGAAGGCATCGTGTGCTGTTACGAGAACGCGAGATTCTTTAGGAATTGATTCTGCTTGAGTTTTGATGTATGCATCTGTTTCATCTAATTTAGTGAGGTATGCATCATAGCGTTTTTTGAAATCCTCTTTGTGAGCTGGGTCTGCTTTTGAAAGTCCTTCGTATACAGCCTTGGCTGCAAGTTTCCAATTTGCTACATCGAACCAAATATGAGGGTCTTTAGTTTTCACGCCATCTTCTTCGTCAAAGTCGAGTAGAGTAGCTGGATTAATGGCGTCGGATACGCGGATAGTAGCTTTATTTTGTTTTGTTAAATTGTCGAAAATAGAACCCATTTTACCTTCTAAGTGAACACCGTTGTACACTACAACATCTGCCTTAGACATAGTTGTTACATCGCCGGCGCTTGCTTGGTAGAGGTGAGGGTCTACGCCAGGACCCATGAGTCCTTGGACGGACACATGGTCACCGCCAATTTCTTTTACTAAATCCGTTAACATCGTCGTAGTGGCAACGACGTTTAATTTCTTCTGGTTGTCTTGTGCTGCATCTTTTCCACAGCCTGCTAATGCGAATAACATAAATGCTAATGATACGACTATTAGCAAGATTCGATTGAATTTCATAATAAACCTCCTTTTATAGGTACTGAGTTTAACATCTTTGGTTATCTTATTAACTACCCTTATTTAAGCGGAAAAATAGCCGATACTAACGTAGCGGCTATTGGCAGTTATACAGTCTTCTGCTAGGGTCATGATTATTTAGTGGATAAGAGCTTGTAGATGGTTTGGCCCAACGAGGGCAACGATACCAAGTACCATCATGACCTTCATTTGAATACGCTTTCTACGTCTCATGATGAACCTCCTTTTGTAATTTTGTTACATCAACTTGATGTGTAATCCGATCAATTTAGTCAATATGAATATAACATAGATGAGAAAAATTATCAATAAAAATTATTCTATACATATATTTTTTAATAATAGACTACATTTTGCAGTTGGGTATTTTTTTCTTCATCTTTATCGAGTATTATATATGTATATTTATTATATTAATTTCGAGGGGGAACAAACCATGAATATATTAACTCGATTCGCGTGTGCTGCTGTTCTTACATTTGCGGTAGGTGCTATGATGCCTGCTCATGCTGATGCGGCTGCGGGTAGATTTACAGAAGCACCTCGCGAGGTATCCATCGTTAAACCTACGATGCCAGCTATTCCAAATGGAATTACCGTAGCAGATCATATGCGTGTACGATTCCTAATTAACAAACAAGGCAAGGTTGAAAATGTTTTTGTAGAACAATCCTCTGGTTATGGTCCTGTTGATGAGGCTGTGAAAGCTGCTATTAGACAATGGGAATTTACGCCGGCTATTGGCACAGATCAAAAAGCCCATGCATCCATCATAGGCATGACAATTACATTGCCAAAGGGTAATGCTCCAGCTAAGTCCGGCAATGGTAAATTGACGGTAGACAAATCACAGTCTAATGATAATCATGCATCTGATGTGAATGCGAAAGCGAATGGTCCTAAGGCAAAATAAGGAGTGAAACAGTCTAGGACTCAATAATGAGAGTAGTCATAAGACTAAATGAGGAGAAAGATGATGAGTAATGTATTGCGTTGTGTTGCCTTAACGGCATTAATTATGTCCATGTCTGCCGCTGTTTCTTTGGCGGCCACACCTTATGAAGCGCCAAAAGCAGTATCTACACCAGGCTTTGATTCTGGTGTACTACATGGTTATGCCGGTGATGCAACTGTTGTTAATGTAAACTTTACTATTAATACAGATGGATCCGTTTCTCATGTAGAATTACAAGGGTCTACTGGTAGTAGTGATGCGGATGCATCCATTGTAAACACGATTTCTACATGGAAATTTACACCGGCTACGGATAGCAATGGCAATCCTGTAGAGGCATCTAAAACTGAATATATTGATTTGAGAAATTAATAGAAGGCACTCATACATTGTATGGGTGCCTTTTTATGTGCTGGTGAAAGTACTTAAGGATTTAATTATATTGGGTGAAAGTGTTTTGTGGCTCAATTATCTTGGGAAATGTATCTGTAGCAACTGAAAATCACTTTCAAAATAAATATAATAAAAGTATATTTAATATAGTAATAATATATTGTATATATTAATAGTCTTTGACCCCTGGAGGTATAAGCATATGAATCCATTACAGCAAAAGCTAGACATTAATAACGAACGGTACAGAATTATTGTATCTATTAAAGAGGATTATTTAGATGGTAAATTATCCTTGGAAGAGGGTAACCGTATTTTAAAAGAAAAGTTAGGCACTTGTACGCCTGACGAATTTGCTTATGCAGAGCAAAGTTTGAAAGGTGTCTATAAGGATGAAGAAATACTAGACAAGATGGATGATTTGTTGAATTTATTTGATGGTATATTAGTGCGTGCCGAAAATGAGTACCCAGAGAATCATCCGTTGTGGGCTTATTTAGAAGAAATTAATGCGGTTGAAAAGGTAGCTCTTGAAGCGGATGAATTGTTAAAACAAGATAAGTTTATTAAAAATCCTTGGCTTGGTGTTTTTGATTCCTTAGCAGAATGGCGTATCCATCTATCTCGTAAGCAAAATCAATTATATCCAATGTTAGAGAATCATGGTTTTGATCGTCCTACGCGTATTATGTGGACTTTTGATGATGGCGTGCGCGATGCTATCTCTGCATCCTATGCATTGCTTCGTGAAGATAAATATGAGGAGTTTTTAGCATCTGTTCCAGAAACACTGGCAAAGTTACGTGATTTGAACTCTAAGGAGTTAGAGGTTTTATTGCCAACATCCTTTAAATTATTAAGCGATGAAGAGTTTGTGCGCATGAGCAAAAATGACCATGAAATCGGTTATGCTATTATTAACGCACCGGGTTTATATGTAGTGCCAGGTATTAACGATTCCGCAGCCCAATTAAATGGAAATGCTGTTGGTCAAAATAGTGCAGTATCTAATGAGTTCCTAAACGATTTAGCAGGTCTATTATCTAAATACGTTGGTCCTGTAGGTGGAACACAAGTTGGTAAGGATACAGTCCTCGATGTAGCAACAGGTAAATTGACCTTAGAGCAAATTAATTTGTTGTTCCGCCATCTACCTGTGGATTTATCCTATGTAGATGAAAATGAACTCGTTAAATTCTACAGTGATACACCACATCGCATTTTCCCTCGTAGTGCTAATGTTATTGGCCGTGAGGTGAAGAATTGCCATCCTGCGAAGTCTGTTCATGTAGTAGAAGAAATCGTAGAGAAATTCCGTTCGGGAGAACAAAGCCAAGCAGAATTTTGGATCAATAAACCGGGCTTGTTTATCTATGTTATCTACACGGCCGTGCGCGATGAAAATGGTAAATTCCGAGGCGTACTAGAAATGATGCAAGATTGTACACATATTCGTGAACTTGAAGGTTCTCGTACATTGTTGACTTGGGATAAAACTGACTTTGTAGGCGATAATCAACACATTTATTAATAAAAATAAAAAGTAACTTTATTATTACAAAATGTGTTGCACTAATTTAAAATAAACATACAATAATTTACTTTTATTCATCTCTTTCGTGTATACAAATTTATTAAAAACAGGTAAAATAGAAATTATTAGAAGTATTTTCAATACACGTACCGATAGGTTTTTATAAAGTTATACGATAAAGGTGAGGATTAGAATGGCAACACGTCGCATTTGGAATCAAAGTGAAATCAAGACAAATCCGTTATTTTCTAAATTACGCAGCACCATTGAAACTGCGTTTTATGGCAATAACGTAAAACCTGTTACATCTGTAGCAGAAGCGTATACATTGGCAACGCAAGAACCAGGTGTCATTCTTCTTGATATGCCTGTATTTAAACCAGAAGAACAAGGTTTACCAGCTGATGCTAAAATTCTCGTAACTAATGATGGTAAAACGACTGGCCGCTATGCGAAGGCTCGCCGTATTATTGGTGATGAAGGTATTGATGAAGTCGAATTAGCCGGTATCGCTCGTGATGCTGTGTATGATAGTCGCAATAAAGAATGGATTTCTACACAAGTTGTGGTTGGTCTTGATCAAAAATTCACGGCTCGTGCTCATCTTATGATTCCAAAGGATCATGCATCCATCATGTATTCTTGGATTATGAACTTTAAATTCTTTGACGATGCAGTGAAAGAGTTCTATAACAACAGTAAAGATATTCCAGAAGGGGATATTTACATCTATTCTGACCCTGATTATGTTGTGCCAGGTCATCCAGGTGGTCTTGCTATTTTTGACCCTGCTCATAACTGCGCTATGATTCTTGGCATGCGTTATTTTGGAGAACATAAAAAAGGCACATTGACATTGGCTTGGTCCTTAGCAAACCGTTATGGCTACGTAGCCTGCCACGGCGGTATGAAACGCTATAACCTTAAAACTGGTAAGTCTTTCACAATCGGCGTATTTGGTCTATCCGGTTCCGGTAAATCTACATTGACTCACGAAAAACACAATGGTCGCTATGATATTTCTATCTTGCATGATGATGCATATATCATCAATACAAATGATTTGTCCTCCATTGCGATGGAACCAACATACTTTGATAAAATGCAGGATTATCCTGTGGAACACCCTGCTAACAAATATTTGTTAACATTACAAAACGTGGGTGTAACCCTCGATGAAAATGGTAATAAGGTCGTATTGGCTGAGGACGTGCGCAACAATAATGGCCGTGCTATTAAATCCCAATTCTGGACAGATAATCGCGTAAACCACGTGGACGAACCGGTTAATGCCATTGTGTGGCTGATGAAAGATAAAACATTGCCACCAATCCTTAAAATCGACGACCCTGTATTAGCTGCCACTATGGGTGCAACCCTTGCAACACGCCGCTCTACTGCGGAAAAACTCGATGCCAACGTCGATCCAAATGCACTCGTTATTGAACCATATGCAAACCCATTCCGTACCTATCCGTTAGTTCGTGATTATGAAAGCTACAAAAAACTCTTCAAAGAATGTGGCGTAGATTGTTATATCATGAACACCGGATTCTTCCTTGAAAAGAAAATCCCTAAAGAAGTGACCCTTGATTTATTAGAACGCCTAGTAGAAGGAGACCTACAATTCGAACCATTCGGTGCCTATGAAAACCTATCCTACGTAGAAGTGCCAGGATTCGAACCACCATTTGATGTACGTGAATACCACCACCAACTACACCAAGCCTTTGAATTCCGCTCTGAATACGTAGAAAAACTCAAAGACGGTAAAAATGAATTACCACACGAAGTACTTGATGTACTAAAAACTTTAATGTAACACTTTACAATAACCGAAATAGCCCCTCTGGAAAAAACACGCTACTGCGCTAAAGCGGAGCCCGAAGTTTTTTCCAGAGGGGCTATTTCTTTTTCTGTATTTTTTACATTAAAGTTTTTATTACACCGGCGTTAATACAGACACGCTACTGCGCTACGCGGAGCCCGAAGTCGTTTGAGGAGGATTTTTTCATCCTTACTTATTCAGTAAGTACATTAAAGTTTTTATCATATCTGCGTTAAGAGAGATACGCTACTGGGCTAAAGCGGAGCCGGAAGTCATTTGTGACGGGCTGTTTTTACTTTGTCCTTTATGCTTATACATTATAGTTTTTAGCACATTTGCGTTAGAGAAGTTACTGGGCTAAAGCGGAGCCCGAAGTTTTTTCCAGAGGGGCTATTTCTTTTTCTGTATTTTTTACATTAAAGTTTTTATTACACCGGCGTTAATACAGACACGTTACTGCGCTAAAGCGGAGCTAATGTTTTAAATATTTTAGATGGAGCAGTAAGATTTTGTGAAAATGATGCAGGAGAATTATTGATGTATATCGAAGTAGTATTATGAGGCATTTATTTCTCGTGAGTGCTTTTAATTCCTATAATAAACAGGAATTAAAAATCAGTTTATTTTATGAAGTTATTATGAGTTTTGTAATTGAAAAACATTGTTATAATGGGGATAGGAGCGGATATTTTTTTATAATATGTATAAAATTTAATTGACAATTGTCCTCTCAACAAATATACTTATGATAGTTTAAAACATATTTATGAGATAGGATTTAAAACCCACAATTAAGGTGGATTTAAGTTAGATAGAAGAAGAATATGTTTTCTTGTTATTAGCGGTTGGCCTACGTAGGCCCCTAGGAGGTTTAAAATGAGTAAAGACGTGGAAAATAAAAATACCCATGACCATAGCTATGGTGAACATCATCATTGCCATTGCGGCGGTCATCATCACCATCATGACCATGACCACAATCATGATCACGACCATGACCATGAACATCATCACGACCACGACCATGGTCACGATCATAGCCATGAAAAGGCTTTGCCTACAGATAAATGGGTGCCACACACTCATGAACCAGGCGTTCCTCATGAACATGGCGTAAATGATTATCTTAAGGCTGTTGCTGAGTATCGTAAAACATGGCCTACTAAGCAAGATGTTATCGAGCAAACTCCTGACCCTGCCGTGCGTGAGATGATTCTTCGTATGGAACAAATCGGTTGCGACACTGTATTCGACCGTTTCGATAAACAACAACCTCAATGTGCGTTCGGTATTGCTGGCGTATGTTGTCGTATTTGTTTCATGGGTCCATGTAAAATTACGCCTAAGAGCCCTCGTGGCGTCTGCGGTGCCGATGCTGACCTTATCGTAGCTCGTAACATGACACGTGCTGCTGCTGGTGGTTTGACTCAACATGGTGCGCATGCTCGTGAAATTTTGATTTCTTTGAAAGCTGCCGCTAATGATCAATTGGATATTCCAATTTTGGGCGAAGAAAAAATCCGTACTGTATGTAAGGCTTTCAACATCCCTGAAGAAGGTCGTTCTTTGAAAGAAGTAGCTAATGATTTAGCAGACGTTCTATTAGAAGATTTAAGTCGTGCATTGCCTGGCGAATATAAAACAATTACAGCAATGGCTCCTGCTGAACGTCGCGAAGTTTGGAAAAACTTGGATATTTTGCCTATTTCCGCGTACAATGAAGCATTTGATGCATACCATCGTACATGCGTAGGTACAGATGGCGATTGGGAAAGCAATATGAAACAATTCTTGCGTTGTGGTCTTGCTTTCACATTCACTGGCGTAGTAGCGGCAGATATTGCTACAGATGCCTTGTTCGGACAAGGCGGTCGTCGTACATCTAAAGTTAACATTGGTGCCTTGAAAAAAGGTTATGTAAATATCGCTGTTCATGGTCACTTGCCAACATTAGTATCTCAAATTTGTACAATTGGTGCCTCTGAAGAGTATTTAGAAAAAGCGAAAGCTATCGGTGCCAAAGGCATCCAATTCTACGGTATCTGCTGCTCTGGTTTGTCCAGCATGTACCGTTATGAAAATGTTATTCCATTGTGTAATGCTATCGGTGCGGAACTTGTACTTGGTACAGGCGCACTCGATTGCTGGGTAGCTGACGTTCAAGACGTTTACCCTGCTATCATGGACGTAGCACGTTGCTTCAATACAAAGGTTATCACTACATCTGATGCCGCTCGTTTACCAGGTGCAGAACACATTGGTTACGATCACCATCATACTAACTTGTCTGAAACAAAAGCATTGGCTCGCAAAATCTTGGATCGCGCTCTTGAAGCTCATGAATTGCGTAAAGGTATGCCTGTATTCATTCCGCCATATGAAATCACTGCTGAAGTTGGTTTCTCTCCAGAATCCACTGTTAAACATTACGGTTCCTTCAAACCGTTGGCAGAGGCTTTAAAATCTGGTAAAGTTCGTGGTATCGTAAACGTAGTAGGTTGTTCCAATCCTCGCGTTATCTACGAAAAAGCAACTGTAGATATCGTTGATACACTTATCAAAAATGGCTGTATCATCTTAACAAATGGTTGTGCGTCCTTCCCATTGATGAAACTTGGTTACTGTAATACAGATGCTATTAAGAAATGTAGCCCTGCATTGCAAGAGTTCTTGGGCGATGATCAACCACCAGTATGGCATGTTGGTGAATGTGTAGATAATGCACGTTCTTCCGGTATTTTCGCTGGTATTGCAGGCGAATTAGGCCTTAACTTGCCACAAATGCCATTCGCTATGTCTAGTCCTGAATGGTCTAATGAAAAAGGTATCGATGCATCCCTTGGCTTCCGCCTAATGGGCATCAACTCCTACCACTGCGTTGAGCCACCTACACAAGGCTCTGATGCTGTCACAAAATGGTTGAAAGAAGACACTAAAGACATCTTAGGCTCTGTTATGTATGTAAATACAGATCCAGCTAAAGTTGCTGAAAAAATCTTGGCAGATATCGATGAAAAACGTGCTGCTTTAGGTTGGGCAGAAGTAAAATAATATAATATAAACAAAAGACCCTCTCCATAATCCTCCACCGCCCAGATCTGTTCCTTCGGAACAGGGGCAAAGTCGGATTCTGAAGAGGGTCTTTAACTAATAATTATTTATGAAAGAGTAAAAGCGGCAGGCAGACCTGACGCTTCATTTTTTAATCAAAAGCTTATTAACTTAATCTATTACATCATTTATAACTCTGCTATACTAATAATAGGAGTCATTGACGTGAGTTAGGTTCATCACCGAAAGGTGGTGATACTATGAGTAAATTCGAGAAGGTTTATATAATTCTTTTTGTAATTTCCATAGTTGTATCTATCTTAAGTTTATTCAAATAAACTTAAGAAACGCCTAACGTAATAAGTACTGGTAATACTTACACGTTAGGCGCATCTCGTTTTACTAATTTTTAGATGAGCCTAACGCTTGCACACGTCAATGACTCTCTTTATGTTTATAGTATACCTCAATAACAACATAAAAACAACATAGGTATATAGTAACTTATAGTATAATAGTTTCTCCATCCTCAGGGACTGCTACATGGCTTTCGATATTGGTGCCTTTGATAAATTTGCGCACATCCTTACGGCTTGTTGCTGTATGATTAACTGTATCCATATGAACAGCGATGATTTTAGCTTCTGGTTTGCGTACTACCATGCGGCCAATATCTTTTGTCCCCATAATAATACTATCTTCAAAGCCCAAAACTTGAGCATATCCTGTATTCATAATAATAACATTAGGGTCGAAGCGAAGGAGAGCCTTCTCTACATCACTTGTCCAAACTGTATCGCCTACAAGGTACACAGTTGGTTCGTCTGCTGCTTCAAAAATAACGCCCATCGCATCGCCTGCTAATGGTGCGAGAACTGGATTTGCATACATTTCTACCGTGCCGTGGGAGCCACCTGTTTTTCTTAATGTGATACCATTAAACTCCAGACTTTCAAAAATGATGCGTACATCATTAAAGCCTTGTGAAGTAATAAGTTCTTTGTCCGCTGTATTTTGTACAAAAATAGGAAGTGATTTTGGAATAGCATTAATTGCCGTATCATCCCAATGATCAAGATGTGTGTGTGTAACTACCACTGCAGTTACATTGCTTAATAGATTGTCCATTGATAGAGGTAAATCAACCATAGGCATTCTTTGTTGATAGTTAAATGTTCCTTCAAAGCCAGGATAAGTATCTTTTGGTGCTAAGAATGGATCAATAAGAAATGTTGTGTTTTTTATTGTTAATTTTCCTGTAGCATTTCTAATGTGAGTATATTGTGTCATAGGTATCTCCTTAATTGTATTTTGAAAATCTAATCAAATAGATTACTGTTTGTAATTCCTAGAATTAGTGTACCTTGTTTTGTTATACTAGTCTCAACAATAATTGACACTATGTTTGTTAATAGACACATTGTATAAATGTGTCTATGTAGGAGGTTATATGATAACTCGAAAAGAAATGACACGAATGTTGTTAAAAGAAGGGTTGCTTAGTTGTTTAGAAAACCATTCTTTTGAGTCTTTAACCGTAACATTGTTGTGTAAAGCATCAGGTATAACTCGCTCTACTTTTTATTTACACTATAGTAATATCATGGAAATTGTTGATGATTTAGTAGATGATGCAATCGCTTATTCAAAGCCAGGAATGGTAGATAATAATAATTTACAAACTATAGCTCAAACCTTATCAGCTGCTTCTAATTCTGTTTCGTTGAGAGAAGCATACGATTCTATTTTTGATAGATTGCCCTTATGTCAGCGTATTATACGACATAAAAAGTATTTACCTTTATTTTTAGATGACCAAATTTCAGAATATGTATTGCAACGAATTATACGGAGTGAAAAAAATCGGCAAGGGCTTGTTATGGCAGAAGCACTTGGGACTTCATTTGACGTGGGTGTATCCGTTTTTGTATTTTTAGTGCACGGACTATATGCTGTTAATAAACAATATAAGTGGTCCCAAAGCGATGAATGGTTAGAAGCGCAGAAAGTTATCTTTGAACTCGTTTACCGTGGGTTACAAAGAAAATAAGCATATAAGGCTCACATACTTCCTTGGTGCATCTTAGGCAATACATGCTCTCCTAGAAATTAGAACAGGCCTGTTCTAATTTTTAGAAGAGGTATATGGATGAGGTCAAGGCCCTAGGCCGCGACCGTTCTGTCTATTTAGAACGCATAAATTCATGGGCGACCGTAATTGCTGTGGCAGAAAATATAATTTACTATGTGATGCTCTAATACAGATCTAAATTTCAATAAAAGAACACCCACAATTATCCGACTTTACTAGGTCAAGGCCCTAGGCCGCAGACCGTTGTGTTTGTTTAGAATGCATAAATGAAGGCGTAAAATTGAAGATTGTAGAACTTTAGTGGTGTTAATAGAAATATAATTTACCTGTTTTATTTATCTACTTGAACTCTAGATTCTAATAAAAGAACAGTCCCAATCATCCGACTTTACTAGGTCAAGGCCTTAGGCCGCAGACCGTTAAAGTAGCTGGAGGATGATTGGGACTGTCTTTTATTACTGGGGTTAGAATGTAAATTATATTTCTAAGTACCTAGAATGTAACGGATAATCTTCAATTTTACGCCATGAATTTATACGTTCATGTTTGCCCCTTTTCTCACATAGAACCAGAAGCAAACCGCAACTGTTACGATGTTGAATGCTAGTAGTACTGCGAATGCAGGGTGAATATTGCCGAATGTGGAGTATACGAAACCGAAGATTTTAGGTGTAATGAATGCACCGTATGCAGCTACAGCAGCTACGAAACCTGTGATTAAAGAGGATAACAACGGATTGCCAAATACGTGAGGAATCATACGGAATGTAGCACCTGTTGCAAAGCCACAGCATACGAATGTCAATACGGACATAGCAAAGAAGAATGGGAAGTTGTGCATATCTACACCAACTGCGATCAATGCAGTGGTAGCACATAAGCCGATGAGGCTAACAAAGGTAACTTTTGTACCGCTGTTGATCTTGTCGGATAACCAACCGCCTACAGGACGAAGGGCACCTGCAACAAGGGGACCAACGAATGCGATGGATGCGAATGGAATTTCAGGGAATTCTTTACCTACCAAGAGACCAAGTGCTGCTGCATAACCAGAGAAAGCACCGAAGGAACATGTATAAAGTAATGTAAACGCCCAAGTGTGTTTGTTCCCAAAGATTTGTACAAGATTTTTAGGATTTGGTTTTTCTAGTGGTAAGTTATCCATGAAACGTGTCATAAGTGCAAGGATAACAACGAGTGGTACGATCCACATGAAAGCTGCATTGGCAAGGTATACTGCGTTACCTTTGATGATAGCTGGTGTTACACCAAATACACTACCTAGTGCAGCGGAACCCATAGCAAATGGAGCCAAGAAGTAGATTACAGAAACACCAAGGTTACCAACGCCGCCGTTGATACCAAGAGCAGTACCTTTTTCGGATTTAGGGAAGAAGTTGCCAATGTACGCCATGGAGGACGAGAAGTTGCCGCCCGCTAAACCGATAAGGGCAGTCAAAATCATGAATGTCGTATAAGAAGTTGTTGTATCTTGAACGGCAAAGCCAAGCCATACAACAGGAACTAATAAAATAAGTGTGGAAATAAATGTCCAGTTCTTACCACCGATTAAGGCCGGCATGTAGGTATATACGAAACGTAATGTAGCACCTACAAGACCTGGTAAGGCTGCGAGTGTAAATAATTGTTCAGTTGTAAAGTGAAAACCTGCGCCATTTAATTGTGCCGCGATGGTAGCCCATAGATACCATACGCAAAAGGCTAAGGTTAAGGCAATAGTGGATATTACCAAGTTTTGTTTGGCGATTTTTTTACCAAACTTTTCCCAAAATTCGGGATTTTCTGGTTGCCAGTTCGCAACAATCTCTTTGCGACTCGCACCTACTTGAGGCATTTTCAGTTCTGACATGAGAGCTCTCCTTTAACTAAAACACATGTGATAAAGGGTAGATCTTTTCACACGAATATGTGGCACATCTCGTTTAAAAGCCTTGTAAAATGTGGTACTATAATAATAGAGAGTGTGCCTAAAATCACACCATTATTATATAGGACAGAATATAATGTGAATGTGACGAAAAACACACTTATATGAGAATTAATCGGTTATAATAGGGATAATATACGTAAAGTATATAGTATATGTGCCTTTTGTGCATGGCTGATTGTGAAAGCTACTTTCACAATCAATATGGACAAATGACACTGAAAGATGCACGGTGATAGTATGGAACAGGAGTTAATTAACCAGTTACTTGCATTGCCAGGAGAAACAATTCACCTTGAAAAAGGCGAGTTTTTGTTTCACGAAGGTGATATAGCAGATCATTTTTTTATTGTCCGTGAAGGGCGACTTAGTATTA
Organism: Veillonella sp. ACP1; assembly: GCF_000286635.1. NCBI lineage: Bacteria > Bacillati > Bacillota > Negativicutes > Veillonellales > Veillonellaceae > Veillonella > Veillonella sp. ACP1. Next base: position 69,756 of record NZ_ALKL01000024.1, read on the forward strand.
AGAAATTTGAGGCAAGTGGTCATATTTTTGCTCATCGGTTGGTGGGGCCAAATAATGTGCTTGGTGAAATTCCTTTGTACGAGACGAACACCCGGACTTACGTGTTCAATGCGATTGCACGTGAAAAATGCTCGGTATATTCCATCCGTTATGATGTTTTAGAACCAGCCATTGCAAAGGACCATTCACTGGCCATTGCAATGATGAAAATCTATACACTTCATATGCGGCGACAACAAGCCAAATACAGAGATTTGTTGTTGTATGGCAAAAAAGGTGCATTCTATTCGACACTATTGCGTTTAGCTAATAGCTATGGTATTCAACGTGATGACGGTATCTATATAGACATCGCGTTAACAAATCAAGAGTTAGCTGAATTTGCTGCCACATCTCGGGAAAGTTTAAACCGCATGCTCAGTGAGTTACGAAAATTAGGCTATGTAGCCTATGATAAACACCATCTGGTAATCTGTGACTTAGATGCATTAATCGGATTACTCGATTTAGATAGCGACACGATCGATCCTAATATCAGTAATATCGAATAATTGTGGATATTCGCCCTTGTTGTTGGCATTGCTAACGCAAGGGCTTTTTTGTAGTTTTAAGGAGGACACGAGATGAGTTTATTGTCTCAGAAATTCAAGTTTCTTCGCAAGAAGGACGTATCTCAAAGCGGTCACCAAATCACAGAAGAAGGCGGTCGCGAATGGGAAAATTTTTATCGTGACCGTTGGTCCTACGATAAAGTAGTCCGCACAACACATGGCGTAAACTGTACAGGTTCTTGTAGCTGGAACATTTACGTTAAAAATGGCGTCGTAGCCTGGGAAAACCAAGCTACAGATTATCCGGAAACACCGGATGATATGCCGGACTATGAACCACGTGGGTGCCCTCGTGGTGCGACATTCTCTTGGTATTTATACAGCCCATTGCGCGTAAAATATCCATATGTACGCGGCGAATTGGCTGAGCTTTGGAGAGAAGCTAAGAAAACAGCTAAAAATCCTATCGAAGCATGGAAATCTATCGTAGAAGATCCTGAAAAGGCGAAAAAATATAAATCTGCCCGTGGTATGGGTGGCTTTGTGCGCTCCACTTGGGACGAAGCGACAGAAATTACTGCAGCATCTTTACTATATACAGCAAAAACATACGGCCCTGACCGCAACGCAGGCTTCTCTGTAATTCCAGCGATGTCCATGTTGTCCTATGCAGCAGGTGCTCGTTTCCTTAACCTAATGGGTGGTTCACCATTGTCCTTCTATGACTGGTATGCCGATTTACCACCATCCAGTCCACAAGTTTGGGGTGAACAAACGGATACACCTGAATCTGGTGACTGGTACAATGCTGGTTACATCATGACTTGGGGTTCCAACGTACCGTTGACTCGTACGCCTGATGCTCACTTCTTGACAGAGGTTCGTTACAAAGGTACTAAGGTTGTATCCGTATCTCCTGACTATGCGGAATCTACAACTTCTTCCGATGCTTGGCTTAATGTGAAAGCCGGCACTGATGCGGCTCTTGCTATGGCAATGGGTCATGTTATCTTAAAAGAATATTACATCGATAAGGAAACTCCATACTTCAAAGAGTATGCTAAAGAGTTTACCGATATGCCATTCCTTGTACGCGTTGAAGACATCAACGGTGCAGTACAACCAGGTCGTTTCTTAAACGCTAAGGATTTAGGTAGCAAAGAAGACGGTGCTGATTTCCAAACTGTATTAATTGATGAAACAACAAATGAAATCGTTGTTCCAAATGGTACAATGGGCGACCGTCACACAAATCCACAAAAATGGAACTTACGCCTTGAAAACCGCAATACAGGGGCTAAAATTGACCCTCGCTTATCCGTATTTGACCAACGTCAAGATGTGACTGTTGTTAAGTTGCCATACTTTGGTGATGAAGAGCACGAAGGCGTTATTGAACGTGCTATTCCAACTATTACAGTACAAACTGTAGACGGTCCTGTAAAAGTAACTACCGTATATGACCTTATTCTTGCTAACTATGGTATTGACCGTGGTATCGGTGGTGAAGTAGCGAAAGCTTACACTGATGACACTCCTTACACACCTACATGGCAAGAAAAAATCACTGGCGTAAAAGCAGATATCGCTATTGCTACAGCTCGTGAATTTGCAGATAATGCAGAAAAAACTAAAGGTCGTTCCATGATTATCATGGGCGGTGGTATCAACCACTGGTACCATGCGGATATCATTTACCGTACAATCTTGAATCTCATCATGTTCTGTGGTACAGAAGGTGTTAACGGTGGTGGCTGGGCTCACTACGTAGGTCAAGAAAAACTTCGTCCTGTTGAAGGTTGGGGCGGTATCATGACAGCTAACGACTGGAGTAAAGCGCCTCGTTTGCAAAATGGTACATCTTGGTTCTACTTTGCTACAGAACAATATCGTTCTGATTGCATCGATTTGGCAGACCGCGTATCTAAATTAGCTAAGCCTCGTTACCGTCACCCTGGTGATTACAACGTATTGGCTGCACGTTTAGGCTGGTTGCCATCGTACCCTACTTTCAATAAAGGCAGTCAAGAATTGATTAACGACGCTCGTGCAGCAGGTGCTGGTACAGAAGCAGAAATTAACCAATATGTGGCGCAAGCGTTGAAAAACAAAGAATTACAATTCTGCGTAGAAGATCCTGCGGCTAAAGAAAACCACCCACGCAACTTGTTTGTATGGCGTGCGAACCTTATCGGTTCTTCCTCTAAAGGCCATGAATATTTCTTGAAACATTTACTTGGTACAAAACATGGTGTTCTCGAAGATGATGACGCACCAGTAAAACCAGAAGAAATCAAGTGGCGCGAAGCAGATGAAGCTGGTAAGCTTGACCTCTTAATCGACATCGACTTCCGTATGGCTTCTACCGGCTTGTATTCTGATATCGTGTTCCCAGCGGCTACATGGTATGAAAAAGAAGACTTGTCTTCTACAGATATGCATCCATATGTACACGTATTCCAAGCGGCTGTTGATTGCGCATGGGAAACTAAATCTGACTGGGATACATTCCGTACCCTTGCTGAAACAGTATCTCGCGTAGCGAAAGAGTCTGGCTTCACAGAATACGAAGATATCGTAGCATTACCTCTTGGTCATGATAGCCCAGGTGAAGTGGCTCAACCAGAAGGTAAGGTTCTCGACTGGAGCAAAGGCGAATGTGAACCAATTCCTGGTAAAACAATGCCGAACCTCGTTCATGTAAAACGCGATTATAGTAAAATCTTTGAAAAATACATTGCATTGGGACCTAACATCGAAAACAAAATGGGGGCTCATGGCATGGCTTGGGATGTATCTGATGAATATAAGACATTATATGATCAAAATGGTGTCATCGATAATCCAGAATTCATTTCTCATGGCCGCCCTAGCATTTACGAATGTAAGGAAGCTTGTAATGCTGTATTGACATTGTCCTCTTGTACAAACGGTAAATTGGCTGTTCGCTCTTGGAAAGCAATGGAAGAAAAAACAGGCCTTTCCGGTCTTGAAAAGAACGCAAAAGGCCGTGAACAAGAAAAAATTACCTTCGATGACATGGTTCGTCAACCACGCTTCATCATTAGCTCTGTAACAAGTACTGGTAAGAACGATAAAAACCGTCGTTATTCTCCATTTACTACATCTACAGAAGATAAGGTACCATTCCGTACCGTAACAGGTCGTCAATCCTTCTATTGCGACCATGAAATGATGCGCGATTACGGTGAAGCTATGGCATTGTACAAACCGGTATTGTCCTATAAACCAGTACAAGGTGACTACAAACAAGAAGGTGTTCCTGAAATCACATTGAAATACTTAACACCACATCACAAGTGGTCTACACATAGTATGTATTTCGATAGCCAACAAATGTTGACATTGTTCCGCGGTGGTCAAACTATTTGGCTCAACGAAGACGATGCAGCAGAAATCGACGTTAAGGATAATGATTGGGTAGAAGCTTTCAATAAAAACGGTATCGTTGCAGCTCGTGCTGTAGTTTCCCCACGTATTCCTCGCGGCATTTCCTATATGCACCATTCCCAAGATCGTCACATCAACGTTCCTGGCGCGAAAGTTAAGAAACAACGCGGTGGTACGCATAATGCACCAACTCATATTCACATGAAACCGACACACATGATCGGCGGTTATGGCCAATTGAGCTATGGCTTTAACTACTATGGCCCAACTGGTAACCAACGTGATATGACAATTGTGGCTCGTAAAATGAAGGAGGTAGATTGGCTTGAAGATTAAGGCTCAAGTATCTATGGTCCTAAATTTGGATAAGTGTTTGGGTTGTCATACATGCTCTATCACTTGTAAAAATACATGGACGAACCGCGAAGGCGCGGAATATATGTACTTCAATAACGTGGAAACTCGCCCAGGTGTAGGTTACCCACGTCATTGGGAAGACCAAGAAAAATGGAAAGGCGGCTGGACATTAGATAACTCTGGCAAATTAGCTCTTTCTACAGGTTCTAAAACAAATCGTTTGATGAAATTATTCTTCCATCCTGAACAACCAGAGTTGAAGGATTATTTCGAACCTTGGACTTACGACTATGAAACATTGATTCATGGTGGTCGTAAAAACAACCAACCAGTTGCTCGTCCTCGTTCCCTTGTGACTAAACAAAAAATGGAAGTTACTTGGGGCCCTAACTGGGATGACGATTTGGCTGGTGGTCAACATGCTCGCTCTGATGTGAACTTAACTAAGATGGGCCAAGATATCGTATTTGATTACGAAGAAGTGTTCATGCGCTACTTGCCACGTCTTTGTAACCACTGCTTGAACCCTGCATGTGTAGCTGCATGTCCATCCGGCGCGATTTATAAACGCGACGAAGATGGTGTGGTTCTCGTATCTCAAGATGTATGCCGCGGTTGGAGACATTGCGTTCCATCTTGTCCATACAAAAAAATCTTCTATAACTGGGAAACTAATAAAGCTGAAAAATGCGTATTCTGTTACCCACGCTTAGAAAATGGCTTGCCTCAAATCTGTGCTGAAACTTGTGTAGGTCGTATGCGCTATGTTGGCGTTGTATTCTACGATATGGACAAAGTAGAAGCTATGGCAGCTACAAAAAATGAACAAGATATTTACGAAAATACATTAGATTTGATTTTGGATCCTCATGATCCAGAGGTTATCAAAGCGGCTCGTGCAGAAGGCATCTCTGAAGCATGGATTAAAGCAGCTCAAAAATCTCCTGTATACAAACTTGTAAAAGAGTGGGGCGTGGCATTGCCATTGCATCCTGAGTATCGCACATTGCCAATGGTTTGGTATGTACCACCACTTAGCCCAATCTTGCAACGTGTAACATCTGATGTATACTTGCCAGATGCACATGAAATGCGCGTACCTGTACAATACCTTGCTAACTTGTTTACAGCAGGTAATACAGAAATTTTAGCTCGTACATTGCAACGTGTTCTCGACATGCGTGAATACATGCGTCGTCGTGAAACAGGTGACGGTCCTATCGATCACAATGTGGAGTTAACAGAGGATCAAATGTACGGTATGTACAAATTGTTGGCATTGTCCAAATACAATGATCGCTTTGTTATTCCATCTGATGTGAAAGTATCTCGCGAAGGTCGCCTAGAAATGCAACAAAATCGCGGTTTTGCTTGCCCTACAGGGGGATGTCAATAATGAAGGATGCTCAGAAAATCGCTCTTATTGCGTCATTTCTTCTACGCTATCCTGATGAACAATGGTATAACGAATTACCTGAATGGAGAGAGGACGCCCAATCCGTTGGGCATCCTCAACTTCGCCAAGGTTTATTAGAATTCTTCGACTATGTAGAGGAATCCAATAAAAAAGAATTCGAAGACCAATTTGTTCGTACCTTTGATTTTAGTCAAAATACAACGATGTATTTGTCGACTTATGAATTACAAGGTACTGGGGAACAAGCAGAAGAACTCGTTAAATTTAAAGCGTTCTTCCTCGAAAACGACTATGATTTGCCAAAAGAAATGCCAGACTATATTCCAGCACTTCTTGAATTATGTGCCGTTATCGATGATGAAAAAGCAAAAGAAATTTACGACTATTGTAAGCCAAAATTGGAATACATTAGAGAACGCTTCATTGAGGCTAAATTGCCTTATGCATTCTTGTTTGATATTATCTTGTCTGTTGCAAATGGATTGGAGGACGGTGCACGATGAATCTATTCCTTTGGGGCGCTTTGCCTTACATCGCTTTCACCTTCTTAATCGTAGGTACTTTGGTTCGTTTCTTCTACTTTGAAAGAAACTGGACTACAAAATCGAGTGAATTTTTAGAGAAAAAACAATTGCGCATTGCCAATCCATTGTTCCACTTTGGCTTGTTATGCGTTATCGGTGGTCACGTAGTAGGTGTGTTAATCCCTAAAACTTGGACTGCTGCAATCGGTATTAATGACCATATGTACCATGAAGGTGCGTTATACATGGGTGCTGTAGCGGGTATCATCTTCATCGTAGGCTTCTTGCTTTTGATGAAACGTCGCTTTACTGTGCCTGCTATGAAAGTTAATACATCTGGCCTTGATAAATGGTTATACTTGTTCTTAACATTAGCTATTTTTAGCGGTATGGCTGGTACATTGCTTAATGCATCTGGTTTCTTTGATTACCGCGTATCCATCGGCCCTTGGTTCCGTAGCCTAATCTCCTTTATGCCGGATCCATCCTTGATGGAAGGCGTACCATTCATGTTTAAATTCCACATGTTAGCGTGGATGGTGGTAGCTATTATCTTCCCATTCAGCCGTTTGGTACACTGCTTGAGTGTTCCACTCAACTACTTAGCACGTCCGTTCATCGTATATCGCAAACGTGATCGTGTGTAATTGAATAGTTGAAACTTTATATCGGTTGCATACGGTATACTAGTTTCTCTAATAGCCCTCATGGTTGTGAAAGCTGTCGCTTTTACGGCTGTGAGGGCTTTTAGTATTTATCTGCTCTTGGATAGTATTTAAAGTCTATATTGTAATATGGGCATATTCCTGCTATATGAGTAATATTCATGTTTTTATGTGAGATTGGTATACATTTTCACTTTACTGTGAGAATGAAAATTGGTATTATCTTATGTGGAATTATTTAACATCATATATATTTAACTGTGAGGAGTCTCGATAATGGCAGAAGTAGTGAAGAAACAATTTAAGAGTAAGTATCATATTCTTATTTGGATCGCTGTGTTAGCACTTATTTTAATGGGAATGGTAGAATATGGGTATGTAACTAGCGGCAGATCATTTGGTAACTGGAAGGTTCATTTAGGTTTAATTCCCTATGCTGCATGGCTCGTATTAACCTACATTGCAACGAAGCCAAAATGGTTTATCAAACGATATAATCCTAAAGAAATGTTTGAAGTGCATCGTATAGTAGGTATTGTCAGCGTTGTCTTAGTCTGTGCTCACTGGTATGTATACTTCTTAAAGGCCCTAAAATCTTTCTTAGGTTTTTGGGGCGGTTATATCTCCCTTGGAGCCATGTTTATTGCTCTTATTTTTGGTGTACTATACTTAACACCTTGGATTGGAAATATGGCAAAATCCGTATCTCGTAAGAAAGCGATTTGGATTCATCGTTTAAATCTTATTGCCATCATTGCAGCAAACATTCATGTTCATGGTTTTGGTCGTTTGTCCAAAATGGTACCATTCTTACCTGTATTTGATGTATTAACATATGCATTGGTTATTTATTACATCTATTGGATGATCAAACAAAAGCAATACTAAGAATGTAGTATATATTTTTTATAAATAGAAGCTCTCGTCTATTACTAAGAGATGAGAGCTTTTTTCGTACCTATCTTTACTTATTAGTGCATAAGAGATGGTCTTTTTTTCTTGTTTACGATACAATATATAGGTAAGTTATCTTAATATATTTAGGTAAATATATTCTAAATGATGTATATTATTTAATTGCTTGAAGGTTGTATGGATATTTCATGGAAGCGCATCATCTATTTGATTTGCGCTATACAAGTCGGTGCGGGTATTACTATTATCGGCGTATTATCATTTATACCTTTATATTTGGTAGATCTAGGGCTGACCAATCAAGGAGAGGCTGCTATGTGGGCTGGTCTTGTATCTGGTGTAACACCTTGTATGGTAGCCTTGAGTGCTCCCTTTTGGTCCAGGAAAGCCAATGAACTAGGGCCTCGCCGGGTGATGATGTTCATCCTTGCCACTCTGATGCTAGCTGTAGGGGCTGCCGGTTTTGCACAAACGCCGAGTCAGCTATTAGTGCTGCGTACCTTACAAGGCTTAGTGGGTGGTTTTGTACCCATTGGACTTGGTATCATTGTATTAATCACACCAGAGGAACGCGTACCATGGGCGATGGGATTGTACCAAGCATCGATGGTGATGGGTCTTGTTTTTGGCCCTCTTATGGGTGGTCTTGCTGCTGATTTATTAGGCTATCGGGCTCCGTTCTTTATGTTTTCCATCTTATCAGGCTTGTGCTTGTTAGCTGTGTACCTACTCATGCCTAATCTACAGCATACGCATAAGGTAGATAGTAATGAGTCCCAATGGGCATTAATTAAATCATTTCTTGCTATCCCACGTGTACGATTGCTCGTGGTTATGCAATTTTTATGTAACTTTGGTATTACCGGTATAGGCCCTATATTGCCACTCTACATTAAACACTATATGCAAGTAAATGATGATTTTGTGGCCACCATTGTAGGTGTTATTATCTTTGGGGCCGGTCTGTTTAGTGCACTAGCATCGATTTCAATCGGTCGCATTACTAAATGGATGTCTATGCCGAATATATTATTGACGGCCACCTGTGGTGTAGGCGGATTTTTTATCCTCCAATATCTTATGCCAAATGTGTGGAGCTTAGGTATATTTAGAACCATTGCAGGATTCTTTATGGGCTTTATTACGCCTATAGCGAATACCTTGATTTCAAAGGCTGTTCCCAAAGAGCGGCGAAGTATTGTCTTTGGCGCTGTATCTAGTGTAGCCATGATGGGCAATGTGTTGGGCCCTATGATTAGTGGTATGATCGCTAATTGGTTTGGTTATGGCATGGTATTTTGGAGTACTGCTAGTATCTTTTTTATAGCCGCTATATTTGTGTGGCGTAGCCTGTTGCGTGAGAGTATCTAGATGTCTGGATAGTGACAGGTTTATTGTTTGAGATTATGTGTATTGAGAGAGTTCATCATGTTATTAAAACAATTGGAGTATTTTATTTCTGTTGTAGAGCATAACAGCTTTACACAGGCAGCCTATGAGCACTATGTGTCTCAGTCGGCTATTTCACAACAAATTAAATCCTTGGAGGCTAGCCTTGGCGTTCCATTGATGATACGTGAAAAGCGTAGCTTTCATCTAACACCGGCTGGTGAATATTTATATCGGAATGGTAAACAGCTGATGACGCGCGTTAAAAATTTACAAGATGAGACGGTGCGTGTCGGTAAAAATGAGCGTAAGTATTTGCGTATTGGCTATTTAAATCGCTATAGTGGCATTGCATTGCAGCAGGCATTAATGCGCACTACAAAACGGTATCGTGATCTCGATGTGCGTATGTATAGTGGCAGCCATTCTGAATTGAATCAAATGCTCGATGATAATTTGGTGGATATCATTTTTAATGATTATTGGCAAATTAAGTCGGATAATGATTATGTAACATATCCTATTAGTAAGGCCACCGTTATAGCAGAGGTGCCCAAGGGGTATACCCCGGAGGGGTCTGTAGAGCTGAAAGAATTATTAGATTTGCCGTTAATTCTTGTATGTCATGATGACCAACGGTTAGATGAAGAGGAAAACTATCGAAAATCGATGGGATTTATGGGGTCGTTCCTACAAGTTAAAAATCTTGAAGAAGCTCGTTTTCTCGTTGGTGCTGGACAAGGTATATTATTGGTAGACCGATTCAAGTATCTAGTGGATACCATTCCAGGTATTGAGCGGAAATGTATATTAAATAATGGTAAACCTATAGAAAAGGATTACTATTTCTATGTGAGTCCACAAAATCCTAATACCTATGCAGAGGCATTTAAAGATATTTTCCTACAGGTCCTCGATGAATTTTAAATAACAATATATATGAATAAAACAGGTATCGCCTAAAACCACACAGCTTTATGGTGTAGTGATTTCAGGTGATACCTGTTTTGTGTTTATATGGACAGCATCATTAGAATGCCATCATAGACGAGCTTTATGCCATATATGATTAATACGGTACCGCATACGCGATTGATCCATACGAGATGGGATATCTTAATTTTCTTAGCTAGTACATACATGGTTCCAGCAAGGAATCCAAACCAAATCGGTGTCATCGCGAGAAATCCAAAGAAGAAGTGATATATGCTTTCAGCAGGAATATTAGCGCGAAAGGCGCCGAGCATCATGGATGCATCGATGACTGCTTGCGGATTGCCCCATGTAACGAGAAGTGCCATTAACAGGATATTTTTGATGGGGATATTCGTATCAACCTTTTTAAGTGAAGGTGTAGTTTTAAATGTTTTGTATCCTAGGTAGGCTACGAGCAAGCCGCCTGCAATGAGAATGATCAGGTTGAAGACTGGCCATGCCTCGAGGAGCGCCCCAATGCCGTAAAAGGCCGCCGTACTCAAGGTCATATCGAATAGACCAATGATAGTGATAGTTAACAGGATACGTGGCAATGGTTGGACGAGGGCCGTATTAATGATAAATAGATTTTGCATCCCAATCGGTGCAAATGTGGCGAGACCTACTAATAAACCTTGCAGGAAATACATAGATAATCCTCCTTTCTTGATGGATGATACGTTTAGGTAAATTTGGTACGTATAATAAAAGAATAGACCCCTGTGTAGTGTTATAAAGTACTACATAGAAATCTATTCTGTATTAAACGAAGCTTTATTCTATTTTACCATAAACCGATAACATGTTGCATCCCTAGGCTGACGAGGGTGATGCAAATCCAGCATACAGCGCCTAATGCAAGGGCACTACCACCAGATTTGATAAGCTTAACAAGATTTGTATTAAGCCCAATAGCAACCATGGCCATGGTGATAAAGTATTTAGAAATAGTTTTGAATATGTCTAAGAAGTGAATATCTACATTTGCATAGGACAATACAGTTGTAATAAGAGAACAAATGACAAAGTAAAGAACGAACTTAGGGAAGATAGCTGCAATATTAACAGATTCAGCGTTATCGCTTGCCTTAGCCGCTTGTTTGGCTTTGTACACTTGATAACTAGCAAGACCTAAACAGATGGGGATGATTGCCAATGTACGTGTCAATTTAACGATGGTTGCATATTCAAGAACTTGCGTGCCTGTGCCCTTCATGCTATCCCAAACAGCAGCAGTAGCTGTTACAGATGATGTATCGTTAACGGCTGTGCCCGCAAAGAGGCCAAAGCCCATGTTAGACAATCCAATAGCATCGCCAAGAGGTGGGAATACGAATGCAGCGACTACATTGAAGAAGAATACAACGGAAATAGCTTGTGCAATATCTTGATCGCTAGCTTTCACAACAGGCGCCGCCGCAGCAATGGCACTACCACCACAGATGGAAGAACCGACACCAATCAAAACGGCTGTGTTAGAATCGATATGCGTGGCTTTGAATATGATGTAAGAAATGATAAGCGATGTGGCAATGGTTGAGATGATAATTGGTAAGGAAACCCAACCTACATGCAATACTTGGGTGATGTTAAGACCAAAGCCGAGAAGGATAACGGCCCATTGTAGGATTTTTTTAGACGTAAATCCAATGCCGGCGCCCGTTTTTTCTCGTTTCCAAGATGTGAATAATGAACCAATAATAATACCGAGGATAATAGCGAAGATTGGACTACCGATAAAATGAAAATGCTGTCCTAATAGCCAACATGGAATGGCTAGAATTGCACAGAGCAATATGCCTGGCAGTGTTTTTGCGTTGATACCCATCATAAAACCTCCTAACTGTACCTACTTGGTACATACATCGCTGCGGTATCGCGCAGGATGTATAAATAAACTACGACTTAATAGTAACATAATCGGGGGAATTAATCGAGGGGGATTCCTCATTAAGTATCTTGTATACATAGCTTATAGTATTGTATCTTATGGTGAAAGTTTTATATAATCTTATACGGGATAATTATACTTAATGAAATATGATTCCTAGTAAAATACGTAGAGAACATCAACATGTCTCATAGAATATGCGAGGTGCATTATGATTGATATTAATGGCATTATTGAAAAAAACAAAGAATATGTAGCTAAACATCCTGAGCTTGCTCAAAAGGGTTTAACTAGTCATCCTACAAAGAAATTAGCCATTGTAACATGTATGGATACGCGTTTAGTGGGGATGCTCGAAGAATCTTTAGGATTTGATCGCGGCGAGGTTATCACCATTAAGACGGCCGGCAACAGCGTAACGCAACCGATTGATAACATCGTTCAAAGCTTGCTTGTGTCTACATACGGTATGGGCATCGAAGATGTAATCGTCATCGGTCACGAAAACTGTGGTATGATTGACTTTTCCGCAGAACAATTTATGGAATCTATGAAAGCCAAAGGCATTAATGAAGATGCCATTCGCATGATTGAACCAGGTCTTATCGATTGGATGGACCGTTTCCACATTTCTGAAGAAAATGTACGCTATACAGTTAAATTCTTGCGTCACCATCCATTATTCCCAAGAGGTATGGGATTCTATGGGGGGATGATGGATCCTGATACAGGGGAATTCCGCTACATTGAGGTTTAATTTTATAACCCGATGAGCTTGTTTACAATTGCAAATTTTGGTATAGAAACAGAGATAACCTTTCCTCGCTCCACCGGCCGGGTCTGACTCCGGCCTGCGGCCTTCGCAGGGCCAAAGTCGCTGCGGGAAGGTTATCTCTGTTTCTATTTGCATTTGATGTAAATAAGCCTCATCGGGTCATATCTAAGCGAGGGAGAGTCGCGCGAGAGTATGCGTGGCTCTTGCTATAACTATAGATGTAATTAGGTCCCATCGAGTTTACGTATAACCACAATACTCCGGAATTCCTCTGTATTTAATGAGAGAAACACCGGCCGGGTCTGACTCCGGCCTGCGGCCTTCGCAGGGCCAAAGTCGCTGTGGAAAGGGACCCTCTATTTCTATTTACTTTGCGTGTAAACTAGTCTCATTGGGTTATGCTTACCCGCTCAATATAGCGGAATCTCTCTTTATTTAATAGTGGAATGTCGCTGCGAAGGTATGAGTGGCTCTTGTTATAGCGAAAATTGTCAACCTGTATAGATTGTATATAGTTGACTGTTCTATTTGTAAGTTTTATACTGTAATTAAATTGTCAACTAATTATATATGCATAGTTGTTAATGCTGATTCGATATGGTAAAGAGGTGCTCGTATGAGACAGTTAGGTGTTTCTATTATTGGTACGGATACGGATGTAGGTAAGACGTTTGTCACAGGTTTGCTTGGGGCGTTAGCAGTGGACGATGGTTTTGATGTGGGCATGGTTAAGCCTGTGTCGTCTAGTGCGGTTCCGTTTTCTCAATGCGGAACGATGGATGAAGATGAAATATGCATGGGGCTTGAAAGTAAGGATGCTACCTATTTGATGCAGTCTGTAGGTATTCCTGAGTCGCGTCGTCGCGAGGTGAATCCTATTGCATTGGCAGGGGATTATTCACCGCGTTTGGCGGCAGAGTTGGCCGGTGTGGACATCGATTATCCAGAGATTGTAAATCATGTGAAAAGGGTTGTAAATCAACACGATATTACATTTGTAGAAGGGGCTGGTGGAATTACAACGCCTCTTACTAAGGATATTACGTTTACAAATCTTATGACGGATATTGCATATCCTGCCATATTGGTTGCTGATGGGCGTCTAGGTTCTATCAATCGCGTTGTGTTAACGTATGAGTATGCAAAACAGCATCATATTGATGTAAAAGGAATCATTGTAAATGATACGACTGTGGTGGATCCATTCTTATTAAAGACGAATATTGAGGATATGGAACGGTATACCGGTATTCCGGTGCTCGGTGTACTTCCTCCATATCAAGGACCTAATCAAGCTCATATCAAACTTGGTTGGGGGCGTTCATTCTTAGATTCGGCTAAGATTTGGCAAACTGTATGGGGCATTTAGTGAAAGCTCCATATACAAGGAATCTGGAATTAAGTAGATAGTATAGATATAAAATCTTAAGTATGAGGTGTTATGATGGCAGAGAAACAACTTTCACAAATTGCACAATGGGACCACGAATTTGTATGGCATCCATTTACACAAATGCAAGACTGGTTAGCACAAGAACCTGTAGTTATCGAACGCGGTGAAGGCGTGTATTTGATCGATGACAAGGGTAAAAAGTATTATGATGGTGTATCATCCTTGTGGGTTAATATTCATGGCCATAATCATCCTGTGCTTAATCAAGCGTTGAAGGACCAAGTTGATAAGATTGCGCATAGTACATTGCTCGGATTGGTGAGCCCTCCATCAGCGCAGTTGTGTAAAGAATTAGTTGAATTGGCACCAGAAGGTTTGGAAAAGGTATTCTTATCCGATGATGGTAGTACGGCTATTGAAGTCGCTATTAAGATGGCGTACCAATACCGTCAATTAGTAGGTCAAACAAAGAAAACGAAATTTATTGCACTCAATGCGGGCTATCATGGTGATACATTAGGTACTGTATCTGTAGGTGGGATTCAGTTGTTCCATCAAGTGTTCCATAATTTGTTGTTCAAACCTTTAACCTTGCCAAGCCCTGGTGTATACCGTGATGTAGCAGATCGAGATAAAGCATTTGAAGATTCCTTAGCAGAATTGGAACGTATCCTCAATGAAGAAGGAGACGAAATTACAGCTCTCGTTATGGAACCATTAGTGCAGGCTGCGGCCGGTATGCTTGTTATGCCTCACGGCTATTTAAAACGCGTTCGTGAGTTAACTTCTAAACATGATGTATTCCTCATCGTTGATGAAGTGGCAACAGGCTTTGGTCGTACAGGTAAATTCTTTGCTTGTGAACATGAAGGCGTATCGCCTGATTTTATGACCTTATCCAAAGGGATTACGGGTGGTTATTTGCCGTTGGCCGCTACATTGACTACAAAACGCGTATTCGATGCATTTCTTGGCACATTTGAAGAAAAGAAAACATTCTATCATGGCCATTCCTACACCGGTAATGCCTTGGCATGTGCTGTTGCATTGGCTTCGTTGAAAGTATTCCGCGATGAAAAGGTTATCGAAGGATTATCTGCGAAGATTGAGGCTTTTACAAAGGCACTCAAACCTATCGAACAGTTAAAACATGTTAAAGAAGTACGTCAACGAGGTCTTATTGTAGGTATTGAACTTGAAAAGGACGTTGCTACTCACGAAGCGTATCGCCCAAATGATGCGGTAGGTGCAAAGGTTGCCGTTTTAGCTCGTGAACAAGGCCTTATTTGCCGCCCAATCGGCGATGTGGTTATCCTTATGCCACCATTGGCATCCACGGTGGAACAATTGGAAGACATGGTTCGCATCGTAGGTGACAGTATTAAACGTGCCACAGAAGAAGAGGGCGTATTAGAAGATTTGAAGCCAATCATTCTATAATAAAAAGCATTTTACTTGCATAATGTAAAATATATTCTATACATTCTCAAAATACGATGATTATTCTGCATATCTATGATACTATATATGTATAGTATATATATTCAAAGGAGGTCATCGTATGGACATTTATGTAATTATGCAAGTCATTATCTTGTTCGGTGCCATCTTCTTGGGCGTACGCCTCGGTGGCATGGGCATCGGCTATGCTGGCGGCCTCGGCGTCGTATTGCTGAGCCTCGGTATGGGGATGTTCCCAGGGCAAATCCCTTGGGATGTTATCCTAATCATTATGTCAGCCATTGCCGCAATTTGTGCATTGCAGTTGGCTGGTGGTTTAGATTATTTAGTACGCATTGCGGAAAATATCTTGCGTAAAAATCCTAAACACATCAACTATTTAGCTCCTACAGTTACGTATTTCTTGACAATCTTAGCTGGTACAGGTCATACGGCATTTTCTATGATTCCTGTAATTGTAGAGGTTGCAAAGAGCGAGAACATCAAGCCGTCCGTACCTCTATCGATTGCCGTTGTAGCCAGCCAAATCGGTATTACCGCAAGCCCTGTATCCGCAGCGGTTGTTGCTATGAGCGGATTCCTTGAACCGTTCGGTGTTAGCTATCCAACATTGCTTGGTATTTGTATTTCCACAACATTTATTGCGGTTATGATTACTGCCTTTATCATGTCGACCTTTACGAACAATGATTTGTCCTCTGATCCTGTTTACCAAGAACGTTTGGCCGCAGGCCATGTGGCACCACCTCGCGAAAAGAATACGGATTTCCATCTAAAACCAGGTGCGAAAAAATCTGTATTAATCTTCTTAATTGGTATCATTTGTATCGTATTCTATGCAACAGCAATTTCTAAGAATATCGGTATTATTAAACCGGTTATCTTTGGCCGAAACGATGCCATCGTCGGATTCATGATGATTATTGCAGCGGCTATCACATTCTTCTGCAAATTAGATACAGCACAACTTGTCAACACAAGTACATTCAAATCTGGTTTATCTGCTTGCGTCTGTGTTCTCGGCGTAGCGTGGTTAGGCGATACCTTTGTAAAAGGTCATATCCCTGAAATTAAAGCCATGGCCTCTAGCATGGTAACGGCATATCCATTCTTGTTAGCAGTTGCCTTCTTCTTTGCTAGTACGCTTTTGTATAGCCAAGCAGCGACTACACAAGCACTTGTACCGGCAGTAATCCTTGCTTTAGGTATTACACCGGAAAATACGGGATCTGTATATATCATTATCGCATCCTTTGCGGCCGTATCTGCACTCTTTGTACTACCTACATACCCAACACTTTTGGGGGCTGTACAAATGGATGATACAGGTTCGACCCGAATCGGTCATCTCGTATTTAACCATCCATTCTTCATCCCAGGCGTACTTGCCATTGCTATTTCTGTAGCACTTGGCTTCGTTATTGCTCCATTGATGTTGTAATTGGTGAAAGCGTATAAAATCCTATACTATGCATAATACACAGGGCCTAGTCACATACGACTAGGCCCTGTTAATTGTTGTGCAATGGATACATTATTGGAAAAATGCTATACTATAAATAAGAGAGGGATATATAGTATGGTAGAGAAAGATGATATAGGAGCCTATTATGTATACGATTTCTATCAAGCTAGATATGAATCGCATCCCGCCGGAAGCATTCGAGGCATTGAGAGAGAAGCATCATATCTGGTATAAAACATATTTTGATGCAGGAAAATTTTTAATGTTTGGCACAAGACCAGATAACTCTGGTGAAAGCCTTATTATCGCTCAAGGAACAGTTGAGGACTTAGAAGAGGCTGTACAATTTGACGCATATTATGCGGAGCAATTGGCAACCTATGAGATTCGCGAATATAAGGTAACATTGTTCAATGAAGCGATTAAAAACTATATAGATTGATATTAGATATCCCATATGAAAGGGCCCCTAGTACATTAGACTAGGGGCCCTTTTGGCGTTTTATCTGTTTTTACAGTCCTTGCAGATTCCTGCAATTTCTAGGTGATGCTCTGTTACTGTAAAATCTACATCTGTAAGTTCCTGTGGCATTTCTACGACGGGGCAGGTATGTAGAGGTATCATAGTTCCACATTTCGTACATACCGCATAGTGACGGTGCGTATGGGGTGTAATTTCGTAGTATGCCATGTCGCTACCCATGATGGTGGTACGTGTAACGATATCTTTTGTTTCTAATAACTCAAGGGTGCGGTAAATGGTAGACATCCAGGTGGTGCTGCCATCGCCTAATCGTTCAGCAATTTCGATGGCGGTAATCGGTTTATCCATTGAGTTTAATACGGACCAAATAGCTTCGCGCTGTTTGGTCTTTTTTATGCCTTCTGGCCAATGTGTTGTATTCATAATAATGCTTTCTATTATGGGTTAACTATTAACTGTATGTACTCTTGTACACATACTATTTATTTACTAAATTGCATCCTCCGAATAATGGATTTAATATTCTTGATGATGAGTACTACCAATAGGATGAATACCGATGTAAGTGATACAAAGCCACCTGGTGCTACGTTAAGATAATAGGATCCGAATAGGCCGATAATCATGGCTAGTAAACTAAATCCAATGGAGCAGAGTAAGGTTGTTCTAAAACCTTTTTCCAATTGTAATGCAGAGGCTACCGGTAAGGCGATCATGGCACTTAATACGAGAACGCCGACGATTTTGATGGAAATGGATACGGCTGCCGCCATTAAGATAGCAAATACATAGTTAATCAAATCCACTTTTACACCCGCTACTCGTGCTGCCTCTTCATCGTAGGCGATGTAGAGCAGTGAGTTGTAGAGGAAATACAAGGTTAACACAGATAATATGGTAAGTACTGCAATGCTAATCATATCTGTAGTATTTACGGTTAAGATGCTACCGAAGAAGAACACGTTAGCGTTAGCTTTCAGCTTGCCAGAACTGATGAGGGTAATGGCTGTACCGATGCTGAGAGATAAGATGATGGTAAGAATTAAATCAAGATGATGAGAAAAGTATTTTCGCAAGAACTCGATAAGAGCGCCGCAGATAGCGGTGAATATGAAAGCCCCTAATATAGGGTTCGTATTGGTTAATAAGCCTAGGGTAATTCCGGCGAGGGATGCGTGGCTCATGGTGTCGCCAATCATACTGGACCGGCGTAGTACCATAAATATACCGATGCATGGGCATAATAGAGAAATGCAGACTGCTACGAAGAAGGCATTTTGCATGAAATCATAATTAAACATGGCGCACCTCCTTAGATGTTGTATCATCAGCCTGAGCCTGAGCCTGAGCCTGAGCCTGAGCCGTCACGTCTGTAAAGCAGGAACAGTTTTTATGGTCTACAGGATTGCACCCCGTGTTATGCATGATTTCGCTAGCATATTGTTCAGGGGAGCAGAGATGACCTTGACCATTTGCAATATGATAGATATTTGTTGAGTTTGCAAGGGCCATTTCTAAGTTATGTTCTACGGAGATAATCGTAATATGATGCTCTTGATTTAACGAGCACAAGAGGGCATAAATACCTTCTTGGCTCTTGCGGTCGATGCCCGTTGATGGTTCATCGAGAATGATGAGATCTGGATTGCCGATAAGGGCCCGTGCGATAGAAACGCGCTGTGCTTGACCGCCGGATAATTTGCTGATGAGGCGGTCTTTAAACTCCGTCATATGTGTGAGTTCAAGAACGCGATTCACTTCATGCTTATCTTTGATGTTCAATAGCTTGCGATAGGAATCTAGAATTTCATGGACTGTAATAGGAAATCCAGCATGGGAGAAATCATTCTTTTGTGATACATAACGAATATTGTTCGTGTTACATGTGATGGAACCTTTTACAGGCGTTAGAAAACCTAGAATGAGGCGCAAGAGGGTGCTTTTACCAGAACCATTGTCGCCTACGATGGAAATATAATCGCCACTATGGACCTCTACGTTTAAATCATTTAGCACATAGGGCGGTTGACCTTGGTATGAAAAATAAAGATGTTGAATTGATAACATAAAAACCACTTTTCTGATTGACAAAATTATTACTACGTTTATACTATAACTATATTACAAATGCAACTGAGTCGCAACTGCAACTAAAGAATACTATATATACTATAATAGCATGAGCACTCAGGATTTAGAAAAAAGGAGGCCTACTATGGTCAAGAAACTGGTATTGTTAGTAGTTGGCGTGCTGATGGCTGCTCTATTT
Organism: Veillonella sp. ACP1; assembly: GCF_000286635.1. NCBI lineage: Bacteria > Bacillati > Bacillota > Negativicutes > Veillonellales > Veillonellaceae > Veillonella > Veillonella sp. ACP1. The sequence continues at coordinate 89,698 of NZ_ALKL01000024.1, forward strand.
GCAGGCTGTGGTAATGATGCGCCAAAGGAACAAGCAGGTAAGAAAATCCAAGTGGTAACAAGTTTTAATGCTATGTCTGAATTTGCGAAGGCTATCGGTGGCGATAAGGTAGAGGTATCTACGATTATTCCAGATGGTACGGAACCACATGACTTTGAATTAAAACCAGAGAATATGAAACAATTAGCATCAGCGCAAGTATTTGTTTATAACGGACTCGGCATGGAACCTTGGGCGCAACAAGCGATTGATGCGGCTAAAAACGATAAACTTGTATCTGTGAAAGCATCTGACGGTGTAGAGGCTATTAAGAACACAGATCCTGACGAAATTAAAGAGCATGGCGCTGAAGACCCTCATACATGGTTGTCTTTGAAAAATGCTAAGATTGAAGTTAAAAATATTAAGGATGCATTGGTAAAGGTAGATCCTGCTAATAAGGATTATTACGAAAAGAACTACAATGATTATGTGGCAAAATTAGATGCGATGATTCAAAAATACGAAGGTCAATTCGCAAAAGCTCCACATAAAAACTTTGTAACAGGTCATGCTGCTTTTGCATATCTATGCCGTGACTTTGGATTAGAACAAAATAGCGTAGAAGATGTGTTTGCAGAAGGTGAACCAAATGCGGCACAATTGGCTAAACTCATCGAATACTGCAAGGAAAACAAGATTACCACAATCTTCGCAGAAGAAATGGCTAGTCCAGAAGTATCTAAGACATTAGCTCAAGAAGTAGGCGCTAAGGTAGAAACTATTTATACTATCGAAAGCAAGGAAGACGATAAAACATATCTTGAACGAATGGATGATAATTTGACTAAAATCTTAGGAAGTTTGCAATAACTTTTTATGAGTAAAATTAAACTATTTATAACATAAAAATATAATAAAATTAAAAGCAAGGTATATTCTATACCTTGCTTTTATGTTATAATAAATGAGCGTTTCATGAAATAATGTACTATTTATGTGCATTGACGCATACTTTGTATTGTGTTGTATTAATAAGTATTAAGAGGACATATGATTGAATTCTTTGATCGATTAGTAGGGCCTATCGATACGGATGGCGTACGCATATATCGTCAACGTACCAGCATAACTCAATTAGTCGTGATGATGGTGCTAGCCGTTATATGTTACCAATTCACCGCTATAGGTGATTCGGTATATGCGGAGGCTATGAAACACTTCATCATGAATCCCACAACATTTATGAAAATTGAACAACTTCCTATGGTTAATATCATTGAAATCAATGGATTGCTACAAAAGTTGAGTACGACGACACCTCTGTGGGATGTGAGCAGATGGCTATTGCTGATTGTGAAAGCTTTAGTTATGGCTATACTTATCAGTGGATATGCATTATGGCGTGCTCGTCATTGCTATACGATGACTATTTTAACCGGTGTATTCCACTGTATTGCATATGCGCAAGTGGTAATCGGTATCTACATGTTGAGCATTGGTGTACTCTTTGCTTTCGCTAAAGCTCCTGTCGTCCTCGTGTTGTTATTGGGCGTATTTCTTACGATTATTTGCCTTCTTCTTACCATGTCCTTAATCACCGTGGTAGGACGTATTGTGGGGGCCTCCGTTTCGGGCAATGCCTTTGAAGGACTTCTCGTTATATGCGGTGCGTACATCATCTGGGTAGGCATAAAATTTTTAGGCATACTACTATTTTAAAAAGACACATTCCGTTTTTTGGAATGTGTCTTTTCATCGTTATATAGCAACTACGCATGATTTGCCCGATAATTCTTATTTGTCATGGTTGTTGTTTTCATATTCATTAAATAAGAATGCTACATTATCTTCATCGTATTCGATTTGTTCAGACCAGCGTCTAATTTGCTCTGGCAGATTTCCGAATTGATGTGTTAGCAATGCGATGAATACTGTGGCGTCAAAGGCGTATCGCACAAGGCTTTCTAACGAGTATTCTGCAAGCATATCAATTTGGCGGTATAAGATGTATTGATACACCTTGTTGAGTGCGGATACATCGATGGTGTCGGCCTTAAGTAAGTCCATCGTAGTTGATGCCGTTGTCGATGACAGCATGGCCTCTAAATGGGTTAGTTGATTTGTCCATTCCTCATCGATAGGCTCCGTTTTCTTATATATAGTAACTAACTCTTGGCAGTAGTGGATAGAATGATTGAGTGTAAACTGACAAATAGCCGGATTAATACCTAATGCTAAGAGGTCAAAGATATTTTCGAGTACGGGACGGTCTTCAGCAGTAAATTCGCAGTCATCATCTTCAATGGTGAATTGCAATTGATCGCCTTCGGTAGCTAGTAACTTTTCTACCGATTCTTCGCAGGATAGACCGACGCCACAGAGCTCGAGGTCTTCGATATATTTATAGAACCGCGGATGCATATGACAGGTATCGCATAAACTATCTTCGCCTAGTTCTAAGACTACGCGGCACAATCCATCTTCCCGTAGCAACGGACAGGTAGGCTGTTTGTCGCTAAACATGAAATAATAGCCTTCGTCATCGACAGTCATAAATTTCCGTAGATCTTCACCTAATGGTGTAGGCAGTGTTTGGTATAATTTAGCCGTCTCCTCATCTACATCGATAGTCCACTTTTGACAACATGTATGATGACATTGATTGGCTTTGCATTGAAATGTATGGTAAAAGGTTGGATATAAAGAAATCATAGTACTCACTTGTATATATTATTAACTACTGTTTTACTAATTAAATTGTAACATATGCTATCTATTCGTGGGTGTTATTTTAGATTATGATTTTGTTCGTGAAAGTCCTAATTATTGTGTATAATAATAGTATATGGAATATTTACTAATCTTATTATGTAGGAGGAACTTATGAAATCTATGTTCGTAAAAGGCGGTATTGCATTGGCACTAGCAGCGGCATTTGGGGTAAATGCACCAGTTGTTGATGCGGCAAGTATTGTACCGGTACAACCGACAGTAGCAGTTGTTGATGCTAATCATGCAGCTATTGTAGGCGCCAATACATTGCTCAATGCTTTCATTCAACAACATCCAAAAGCAGCGATTACAGAAATTGCATTTGATGGCGAAGATGGTCAAATTAAATATGAAGTTGAAGGCTTTGATTCAACAGGTAAATATGAGTTGAAATACAACTACAATACAAATCAAATTGGTGAAACAAAAGAAGGCGCATACAAGGTTGGTTTAGAGAAAAAGGCCTTTGATCCTACTCGTATTTTAACGCCAGACGCAGTTGTAAACTTTGCCTTTGCTCAAACAAAAGGCCAAGCAACAAGCCTTAATAGCTGGTCTGTAAAAAATGAAAAAGGTCGTTTTGTATACGATGTAGCATTTGGTGCCGCTAATCATCAAGAAATTGAAGTGCATGTAGACGCTTTCACAGGTGAACTTGTATCTGTAAAAGGCGTAAAATAGGTGTATTTGACATCTTACTGCAATAGGAGTAGGATGTTACTATACACATGCTGGTATAGCTCAGTTGGTAGAGCGGCTCATTCGTAATGAGTAGGTCGTAGGTTCGAATCCTATTATCAGCTCCATCTAATTTTATGAATTTCTGTGAGTATCAATGAATTGGATAGATTAAATAAATATAGATAATACCAGCTTTATTGATACTCTTAGATATTCATGATAGTCTATAAGTTGATTATAATTTGTCCTCTCTAAAAAACCCTTTAGGTTATCGCCTAGGGGGTTCTTATTATATATTAGAGTATGTTAATATATGTCAATATATGTTTAATAGCTTTTTTAGGGTATCTGGAATGTTGCGTTTTGTTGAAAGTATCTAATATATAAAAAAACCCCATTTAGAAATTTGGAGTTGTAGAGGTGAGCATTTGGAAGAAAATAGACCTGATTTTAGAGATATAAAATCATTTGAAGAATTTAACAGATACTACTGGTATCGAGAAGAGCTTTCACAAATTTGTAAGTACCTTGGATTAGAATACAGATGTACAAAAAAAGAATTAAATCATATTATAGAACAATATTTTAAGGGAAATAGAGTAGAAAAATTTTTGAGGAAAAGAAATAAAAATCAAACCGAAATAATAACCCTAAATACATCATTACTTGAATGTGGGTTTTCCTTTAATCAGAAATTTCGTGATTATTTTTCAGCTGTAACAGGTGTTAATCCCTTTAAATTTAATGCTGATATGGCAACAGCTTGGCGAAAAGTAAAACGGGACAACAACATAAATTTTACAATCCAAGATATGATTAAAATATACTATGGAGAGTCAGACTACGCCAAGTATGATAATTCAGCTTGCCAATGGAATCAATTTCTAAAGGATTTTTGTGCAGATGAGTTTAGCAATCATTACTCTAACAAGTTAAAAGTTGCGGCTATTCTTTGGAAAGAAGTTAGAGATTCAAAAAATAAAAAGATTTATTCACGGGGACTTCTAAAAGAATATAGCTACAAAATAGAGGAGTACTGTAAGTAAACAACTTCAAGTTTGTCGAAGGGAATATAAAGTATTAAAGACGATAGAAATAAAAAATCTATCGTCTTTTCCATGCCTATTTTCAATTTATATTGCGAGCAATAAATAGGGAAAACTCGCAAGAGTTACTAACCAGTATTTCAAATTTATTTTTTAAAAATTACAAATCTATTGGTAGCTTTTTGGTAGCTAAATATAGTATTTTTTCTAAAAATTTACTCATGAATGATCTAGCTGTGGGTCATATTGAAAAAATTAGTATTTAATAATATGGGAAATGTTGCATGCTATGGGCTTTCACAGAAATCAGCAGACATAATATGAATTGATGATTCATGAATCACATTTGTAAAAATTCTATAGAAATTTAGCCGAAAATTCATATATATTTCATGCAATAAATTGAGCTGTTCTGATATCTTAATTTGCATCTCATACGCGGTGGCTAAGATGGTCTCAGTTAGCCGCCATAGGCCTAGGTGGTAAACAGATGTGATTGTAGCTGGGTTAAGTAATATAACCTATATGCGATTAACTATTTGAAACTTAGGAGGACATGATGAAGAAATCTATCGTAAGAACTAGCCTTGCATTGGCAGTAGCTGGTGTATTAGGCACTAGCGTAGTTGCTTATGCAGCAGAAGCCCCACAAGTACAACCTGTGCCGGTCGTTAAAGAAGCAGTACAAACTGCACAACCTGTCGTAGTTCCTGCTGTAGCAAACCCTGCAGCTGCGTCCATGGATGCTGATACAACTCCTGCAGTTGCAAAAGCAGATAAAAAGGATGCAAAAACAACAAAGGTTATAAAAGCGGATAAAAAAGACCATAAAACAACTAAGGTCGTAAAATCCAATAAAAAAGCTCAACCTGCTCCAGCTGTAAAGGCTGAAAAAGCAGATAAAGCTCATAAATAATCTACTATACCAATACACATACATTGCGCTATCCCATCGGCGCCTTGGGGTGCATACATCTCCCAGTGCACCCCGATGCGGGCCCTTTGGTGGTTCAGACATACATTGACTCTCTCCTATGCCGTCTGTCGCCTTAGGGCCTCCTTATGAAGGGGTCCCTCCCAATTCATAAGTATATACATGATGTATATACATATCTCTCTCACAACACACAATACACACACAACACACACAATCCATATGTGTATGGTATAGGAGAAAAAAAGCACCACCGAATTTTCGGTGGTGCTTTTACTTTTGTGGATGACATTGGAATCATCAATGTCATCCTTTTTGCGTTATATGTATTGTCGTGGCACGCGATCAGAGAAGCCACAGAAGATTTCATAAGGAATGGTGGAGGCGAGGGCTGCGATTTCAAGGGCAGAGATGCTTTCATGTCCTTGAGAACCCAATAGTACAACCTTGTCGCCTGGTTTAACCGTAATCGTATCAGGTACAGCCACCATGAATTGGTCCATACAAATACGTCCTACTACAGGGCAACGGGTACCTTGGATGAGGACGGTACCACGATTGGATAGGCTGCGTGGATAACCGTCGGCGTAGCCTACAGGAATAGTAGCGATTGTCATCGGCTCTGGAGTAATATAGGTAGAACCATAACCAATGCCTTCGCCTGCTTCGAGATGTTGCACGTGTACGACTTCACTGTGGAGGGATAGGACTGGTTTGAGGCCTAATCGGTTTGGTACATCGAGAGATGGCATGATGCCGTATTGGATGATACCTGGTCGTGCATCTGTGAATAGACTATCCTTTACGGATAATAGACCGGCGCTGTTTGCCAAGGAGAAGCGATAGTCCGCATCAGGTCTAAAGGCACGGATTTCGTCCACCATTGTATGGAATTTTTGCGCTTGCCCATGGGCGTGGCTTTGATCGGCTGCATCGGCATTGCTCATGTGTGAAAAGAATCCATCTACTGCAAGATTGGGATAGGATTCAACGCGCTTAATGAACTCCACCGCATCCTCTGGTTTAATGCCTATGCGATGCATGCCTGTATCAACAGCTACGGCGACACGGATAATCATATCGTGGTTGTCAGCCACCTTGTTAAGGGCCTCTAAATCTGTAGATTCGCAAACAGCAGGAATAGAATTGGTATCCGCTACAAGTTCAAAGGATTGTGGTCTCGTAAGGCCCAATAGATAAATAGGAACCATAATACCAGCATTGCGAAGTGGTACAGATTCTTCTGGAATCGCGACAGCTAAGGATTCATAACCTTCTTCAACAGCGATACGTCCCATCATAACGCTACCGTGACCATAGCCGTTGGCCTTGATAACAGCTGTGGATGTACTCCACTCAGGGAGACTGTCTTTTATTTTGCGTAGGTTCTCGCGAACCAAGCTTGTATCAATCGTTAAATATGTTGGTCTCATGATAATTTCACTCCTAAAATACATTACTTTTATTGTATAACTTTTAGGGAATTAAACAATAGTTTTTGTGAAAGTTTATGCTAAAATTTCATTTACACTTATTATCTAGATGTTATTAGTCATAATTAGTATAGGATGATATTGAATATGACGTATAATTCACAGCTTTTGGTAGTATAATTAGTATATAAGATGCTTTCACAAATCATAGAAACATAGAGGAGGATATGATGAACGAACGAGTTGTAGTAGTTAATGCTAGCAAGATGAACTACGATCATTTACTAGATTTTTCTGTTTTATCAAATGATGTACAGGTCTATGACGATAGCACTAATGAAGAAGTTATTGAACGTATTCAAGGGGCTGGCGTGGTGGTGACCAAAGAATTGCCAGTAGGGGCGGATTTACTCTCACAATTCCCTGACTCAGTAAAACTCATCGTAGAAGCGGGTACTGGATATAATAATATCGACCTTGATGCGGCGCGTGCAAAAGAAATTACGGTGTGCAATATCCCTGCATATAGTACGGAACGTGTGGCACATACTGTGATTATGATGCTTCTCAATTTTTCATCTACTATGCAGCAACAAATCGGTATGCTTGCTAAAGGCGACCGTAGTAATTTTACAAAATATCTACAAGTGAGCCATACAGAAGTGAATGGTAAAACACTAGGTGTGGTTGGCGCTGGTCACATCGGTATGGAAGTCATCAAAGTAGCAAAGGCACTAGGTATGAATATCTTGATTCACACACGTACACCAAAGGCAGATGGAGATGGTATTCGTTATGTAAGCCTTGATGAATTACTAGAACATAGTGATTATATTACCTTACATTGCCCATTGAATGAGCAAACTAAACATATGATTAATAAGGATACAATCGCTAAGATGAAATCATCGACGATCATCATTAATACTGGTCGTGGTGCACTCATTAATGAAGCAGACCTTTGTGACGCATTAGCGGCTAAACGCATTGCAGGTGCAGGCCTTGATGTACAAGAGGTAGAACCTCCAGCCGAGGATAGCCCTCTATATACACTCGATAATGTTATTATCACACCTCATATGGGATGGAAAGGTCTTGAAACACGCCAACGCTTGGTAGGCATTATTCGAGATAATGTACAAGCCTTTTTTAAGGGTGAACCAATTAATGTTGTATCTTAATAGATAGACAAATAACCCCTGACCGGTTGTGTGGTCAGGGGTTATTTTCGTTTAGGGCTAGATCATAGATCAAGTTTTTAATATATATAGTATATATATCAAGGGAGGTAGTTATCCTCAAACTTGATTATGATTAGTTGGTGTTTTGATGGGACACCACCAATGTCTACGATATGCTTTTATGCCTTCTACAACGGTTTTGCTCGCTTTGGCAGCTAAATCCTTTGTAGCGGCCGGGATGCCATCAAGGCGGTAAGTGATACCTAATTCCTTGTATTTAGCAACACCCATCACATGATATGGTAAACAGTCGACGGCCTGTAAGTTGCGTAGTGAGCCTAAGAAAAAGCCTAGCCTATAGTGACGATCTGCGTTGTCTGTAATAGTAGGTACCACCACGTGACGCACCCAAATCGGCACATTTACATCAGCTGTCAGTTTTGCGAATTGAAGGATTGGTTCTAAAGGCTGTGCGGTTAGCCATTTGTGGACAGTAGGATCGATGTCCTTAATATCCAAAATGACGAGACTCGTTACACTCAGTAACTTACGGTATGCCACCTCTTGGTGGGGATCAAAACAAATTCCACTTGTATCTAAACAGGTATGGACGTTTCTTTCACTAAAATATGTGAAAAGCTCGATGACAAAGTCAATTTGCATCAATGCTTCCCCACCTGTGACAGTAATGCCACCGTTCGTATAGAACTGACGGTTACGTTCGTATTGCTGCCAAATCTCTTCGACGGTCATAAACTTAGCTTCTTGGCTTTCTTCATTCCACGTGTCTGGATTATGGCAATAGGCACAACGCATGGGGCATCCTTGAAGAAATACCACCATGCGCATGCCTGGACCATCAACCGTACCCATCGTTTCTAGTGAATGAATACGTCCTGTCATAGAAAACCTCGATTAGATTTGTTGATGGAATGTACGGGAAATAACTTCATCTTGTTGTTGTTTCGTCAATTTGTTGAAGTGTACTGCATAACCAGATACACGAACAGTCAATTGAGGATACAACTCAGGATGTTTTTGAGCGTCTAACAATGTTTCACGAGTGAACACGTTAACGTTCAAATGGTGACCGCCCTTTTGGGAGTAGCCATCCAATAATTCTACCAAGTTATCCACTTGTTGTTGGTTGCTCATGGGTATTCCTCCTTTCAACCAAAATATGAGTACTGATGCCGGTGAAAGCATACAATACGGCGGAAGATTATTTATCTTCCTCTATAGTAACATTTGGTTCGCTGCAAGCGAAGTTTGTATTGCTGTTAGGCAATTGAGAAGGGTCTAACTCAATATCAAAATCGCCTACGGATACAAATGTTTCACCAGATTTACCTAATGCGTCTGGAACGATAGAGAAGGTATTGGAAATACCGTCAGAGCAATCGCGCCATGGCATTTTTGCAACGGAAGACAACGAAGCTACAGCACCGTGAGAGTCACGACCATGCATAGGGTTAGCACCAGGAGCGAAAGCTTGACCAGCCTTACGGCCGTCTGGTGTGGAACCTGTTGCAGTACCATATACTACGTTAGAAGTAATTGTTAACAAGCTCATAGTAGGAACGGATTGACGGTATGTAGGGTGTTTACGCACCTTGTTCATGAATGTGGAAACAACCATGGAAGCCAAGCTATCTACACGATCGTCATCGTTACCATATTTAGGGAATTCACCTTCGATTTCGAAATCAACTGCGATGCCGTTTTCGTCACGAATAGGTTTTACCTTAGCGTATTTAATAGCGGACAAGGAGTCAGCTACTACGGATAAACCAGCAATACCAGTTGCGAACCAGCGAGTTACCTTGCGGTCATGCAATGCCATTTCTAGTTTTTCATAAGCGTATTTATCATGCATGTAGTGAATGATGTTCAATGCGTTTACATATACGCCTGCCAACCATTCCATCATGTCGTCGAATTTTTCCCATACTTCGTCAAAGTCTAAGTATTCGGATGTAATAGGGCGGTATTTAGGCCCTATTTGTTTCTTAAGTTTTTCGTCAACGCCGCCGTTGATTGCATAAAGCAAGCATTTTGCTAGGTTAGAACGAGCGCCGAAGAATTGCATTTCTTTACCAATACGCATTGGAGATACGCAACATGCGATTGCATAGTCATCACCGGAGTTAGGACGCATCAATTCGTCGTTTTCGTATTGGATAGAAGATGTTTCGATAGATAACTTCGCACAGAAACGGCGGAAGCCGATAGGCATGCGAGGGGACCATAATACAGTGAGGTTTGGTTCTGGAGCAGGACCAAGGTTAGTCAATGTATGTAGGTAACGGAAGGACATTTTGGAAACCAATGTACGGCCGTCAGTACCCATACCACCGATAGATTCCGTAGTCCAAACAGGGTCGCCTGTGAATAAGTTGTTGTATTCGTGGATACGTGCAAAGCGAACCATACGCAATTTCATGATGAAATGATCTACGAATTCTTGGATTTGTTCTTCAGTGTATGTGCCGTTGCGAAGGTCGCGTTCAGCGTAGATATCGAGGAATGTAGAGTTACGGCCGATGGACATAGCGGCACCATTTTGTTCTTTGATAGCGCCAAGGTAGCCAAAGTAAATCCATTGCATAGCTTCTTTAACATCTTTAGCCGGTTCAGAAATATCGTACCCATAGGATGCAGCCATTTCTTTCAATTCTTTCAAGGAACGAATTTGTTCTTTGATCTCTTCGCGGTCTCGGATTATGTCCTCAAGCATATCACCCATAGTGATATTGAATTCTTGATTTTTCTCTTCGATTAAGTAATCGATACCGTATAGAGCGATACGACGATAGTCACCGATGATACGACCACGGCTGTATGCATCTGGCAAACCAGTTACGATGTGTGCTGTACGAGCGGCACGCATTTCTGGAGTGTAAACATCGAATACGCCGTCATTGTGCGTTTTACGGTGCTTTTTGAAGAAGTCCTCTGTTTGAGGATCCATTTTAAAGCCATATTCTTCGATAGCAGATTTTGCTGTACGAAGGCCGCCATAAGGGAACATAGCGCGTTTTAGAGGTTTATCAGTTTGTAAACCAACGATTGTTTCAAGGTCTTTGTCGATATATCCTGGCGCATGCGCAGTGATGTGTGTTGCCACGGAAGTATCGGCATCAAGCATGCCACCTTTTTCGCGTTCTTCTTCGTATAGTTTCATTACCTTGTCCCACAATTTTGTAGTACGTTCTGTAGGACCAACTAGGAAGGAGTCGTCCCCTTCATAGGGAACATAGTTTCTTTGGATAAAGTCGCGTACGTCAATCGCTTTATCCCACACACCTGTGTTAAAATCTTTCCATGCAGTATGTTGCATTTTGCACCTCCATAAATGGATATAACTATAGATTTTGATATATCTAGTGTACAATGTTTATCTAATACTCACAACATATAAATGATATGGATTTTCAATACATACTATGCAAATTTCGTAAGAATAGATGTTATTTGTAATTTAATAATATTGAAAACACTATATAAATATATTGAAAATGTAGTACTTAACTTGCTTTATTTGGGTGTGTATATTTGAAATAACTATTTTTTGCATTATCTTTAAATAATGAAAACTTATATCGATAAAAGGAAAGCATTCGATATATGGTGATGGATTTTCTTGGAATTGTAGGGCCTTATTATGGTAATATTTAGATAGTATTGATTATAGAGTTACGTAGAAAGGTGGATGCTAATGACAAATCGTATGAAAGCCATTTTAGGGGCATCTGCCACCATTGCCGTTTGGGCTACGGCGTTTCCTTTTGGTAAAGTAGCATTGCAATCAGTAGATGCATTGACACTCTCGGTAGCGAGGGTTGTAGGTGGTGCTATACTCATGCTAATTATTGGTGTATTTAAGGGATTACATATACCTACATCTTGGCGTGAGTGGGGCCTATATATTCTGTTAGGGGCTACAGGAAACTTCGTTTATCAAGTCGTTTTTAATGAAGGATTGCGAACAATACCGGCCGCTACATCTAGTATTATTATGGCTTTGACACCGATGACTACAGCATTGATGGCATTGGTAGTCTATAAGGATAAAATACGTCCTATAGGTTGGATCTTCACCATAACTGCTTTTATAGGTGTGGCCGTTATTATTTTTTGGAATTCCACTCTGACCATTCCAATGGGGGCCATATGGACGTTGATTGGTATGATACTGTTTGCGGTTTATAATATTCTAAATCGCGGGCTTAGTCTGAAAGGTTATGACTCTATTACTATCGCTATGTGGTCCATGTTTACAGGTGCCATTATGGCACTACCTTTTGCAGATCATGCTATTGAAATGATTGGAGCCGCACCAATTACTGCGAAGCTTGCTATGGTATACCTAGCATTCTTTTCTAGTGCATTAGGATTCGTATTCTGGAGCTATGCCTTTGAACATGCTGAGAAAGTTTCGGATGTAACCAATTTTATGTATATTTCGCCAATCGTGGCAGCCGTAGTAGCAGCCTTTTTATTAGGAGAATATCCTAATATGGGACTCTATATTGGAGCGCCAATTATACTAGGATCATTATTCTTATTTAATCGATATAGATAAATAAAAGAACCTCGACCTTTTTTGAACTGCACCCCAAAAATTGGACACAATTTTTGGAGGTGCAGTTCATTTAGCGTTGAGGTTCTTTTTTGTGTTTGACAGTCATTATAAATTGTAGTAATCTAAGTATACAATTAAAACATACTTTAAAGATATGTTTTAGAAAAATATTAATTCCTACTAATATATAGGGAAAGAGGTGGTACAGTGATTGCTATACGAAATGTAACGAAAGAGTTTGACGTTAATAAGCAAAAGGTTACTGCATTATCTGATGTAAACTTTACCATAGAAAAAGGCGATATATTTGGCATTATTGGCTTTAGTGGAGCTGGAAAATCTACACTGCTTCGCATGATTAATGCCTTAGAGGTACCTACCTCTGGTCATGTTGAAATAGATGGTGTGAATATCAATGGTTTAAGTTTTAATGAGCTTAGAAAGGTTCGTAAGCGCATCGGCATGGTGTTTCAACAGTTCAATTTGTTGAATGCTAAATCTGTGTATGATAATGTGGCTATCCCACTAATTCTTAATAAGGTGCCAAAATCCGACATTGATAAAAAAGTTAAAACCTTATTAGACTTTGTTGATTTGGGCGATAAAGCAAATGCATATCCAGGAGAATTATCTGGTGGTCAAAAACAACGCGTTGGTATTGCCCGTGCATTAGCTACAGATCCATCCATATTGCTTTGTGATGAAGCAACCAGCGCTCTAGATCCTGATACGACAGAATCTATATTACAATTACTAGAACGTGTTAATCGTGAACTAGGAGTAACAGTAGTTATCGTAACTCATGAGATCGATGTAATTCAGAAAATATGTAATCGAGTTGTAGTTATGGAGCATGGAAAGCTCATAGAGAGCGGATCTGTACTTGAGGTGTTTAGTAAACCTAAATACGAAACAACAAAGCGATTTGTTAGGACTGTAATTCCTGATGAAATTCCATCAACAGTGAAACATACATTAGCTTGTGATAAAAGGCCATACACAATTCTTAAGATGCATTTCTTAGGGAATAATACGACAGATAATGTTCTATATCATATTAATAAAACCTTTGATTTAGAAACGAGTGTATTATTTGCTACGGTAACAGAGTTAGAACATACTGTACTTGGTATATTCATTGTTCAGTTTATTGGTGATGATCTTGAGATGGGTAAGGTAAAAGAGTATCTTATCGGTCAAGGTATTGAATGGCAGGAGGTGACACTATAATGGATTTCTTCATGCAAGAACTTGGTGTTCCAGGATCGCAGTTATTATTAGCCGCAGAACAGACATTATATATGGTGTTCCTATCTCTATTCATTGGTACAGTACTAGGTCTAATTATCGCAGTCACACTGGTAGTAACAAATCCTAATGGTATCGTTAAAAATAGTATTGTTTATACCATTACAAATACAATTGTTAATATTGTGCGTTCCGTACCATTTATCATTTTGATGGTGTTTATATTACCGTTAACTAAGATGATTGTAGGTACTCGTGTTGGTACAACAGCGGCTATTGTACCACTTGTTATATTCATTGCACCTTATCTTGCTCGACTCTTTGAGAACTCTATTTTAGAGGTTAATAAAGGCATTATCGAGGCAGCACAATCGATGGGGGCCTCTCATTTTGAAGTGATTTGGCATTTTCTTTTACCAGAAGCAAAAGGTTCGCTTATTTTATCTATTACAACGGGTACTATTGGTCTAATCGGTGCTACTGCTATGGCTGGTGCTATTGGTGCTGGTGGTGTAGGTGATTTGGCCCTCACCTATGGTTATGAACGGTTGAACTTCCCATTGATGTTATTTACCGTAGTTATTTTGATTATTTTTGTTCAAATTATTCAAACAATAGGTAACTATTTTGCACGTCGTGCGCGTCGTTCCTAATTTGATGAAATAGATTTTAGTTATATTGATTGTGAAAGTATAGGAGAATGTACTATGAAATTTAAAAAGCTTCTTGCCCTTGGTGCAGCATTAGTATTTAGCGTAGCTTTTATCGCAGGCTGCGGTTCTAATAATAGCGATAATGGTGCTAAAAAAGAATTAACCTACAGTAAATCTCAGGGGCCTTACTCTGAATTGTTTGAAAAAGGTGTAAAACCAATTTTGGAGAAACAAGGCTATACCTTTAAAGGCGTAGATATGTCTGATTTGGTACAAGCTGACCAAGTGTTAAGTGATGGTGAGGTTGACTTTAACGTTGAACAACATACAGCATACATGAAAAACTTTAACGAAAAACAAAATGGTCATCTTGTAGCATTAACACCAATTCCAACAGTACCAGCAGGTATCTTTAGTGGTTCTAAAACATCTTTAGATCAAGTGGCAGATGGCGACACTATTGCTGTACCTAATGATGCATCCAACATGGCTCGTGCTTATGCGTTATTGCAAAAAATCGGTTGGATTAAGCTTGATCCTAACAAAGATTTAGCAACAGTAACTCAAGCAGATATTATTGAAAATCCTAAACATCTTAAATTTACAGAAATGAAATCCCTTACAATTCCTTCTGTACGTACTGACTTCGATTATATCGTTATTACAGGCGCTATTATTTATAATGCAAAAATTGATCCTAAATCTGCATTGGCAAATGAAGACGTACTACCACAATGGTTATTACAACTCGTAGTTAATGAGAAAAACAAAGATGCACAATGGGCAAAAGACATCGTAGCAGCTTACCACTCTCAAGAATTCAAAGACTACATGGATAAAAATAACAATGGCCTATGGTTCGTACCAAAAGGTGAATAAAAAAGACGGCACTGTACAAGTATGCGACTTTAGTAGTGTCTGTTAGTACATAGCGTAAAGAAACCCCTACACAAGCACAGCGACTTTAGTAGGACAAGGCCAATGGCCTTGTCCGTTAAGCTAGCTGGAGCGAGCATGTGTAGGGGTTTCTTTCGCTTTAAATTCTTATTCCTGCCGCATAGTTTTCATAGAGTTCTTTATAGTGACCACCACGCTCTATCAGTTAGTGATGTGTCCCTTGTTCTACAATGTGCCGTTTTCTACTACTAGTAGGATGAAATTTATTACTAAAAGTTTATTATCAATTAATAAGTGTTATGATTGAGTTTATATCATCTTATTAAAATTTTTGATATACTAAATAGGCATTTTTTTGCAATTTTTGTTTTGAAGTAGTAAGGAGAGTTTCTAATGAAGTTGAATTGGAAATTATTCGCACCGCTTGTAGTAGCTATTATTGTATGGCTCATCGGTGCTCCTGAAGGTCTTAGCGCAAATTCTTGGATTTATGTAAGTATTTTCGCAGGCCTTGTGGTAGGGTTGATTTTAGAACCAATCCCACCAGCTTTTATCGGTATCATTGCTGTTACCGTATCTATGTTGTTTAAGGTTGGTCCTGCCCCTGTGGTAGATAAAGCAACCGGTGTCGCTAAGGCGATTACTGATGCGCAAGCTATCAGCTGGGGCCTTAGTGGTTTCTCTAATGCCATTGTATGGTTGATCTTTGCCGCTTTCATGATTGGTATTGGTTATGAAAACTCTGGCCTTGGTCGTCGTATTGCATTGTTCCTCGTAGCAAAGCTTGGCAAGTCCTCTTTAGGTCTTGGTTATGCTATCGCTATTACGGACCTTGTATTGGCTCCATTTATTCCAAGTAATGCGGCTCGTTCTGGTGGTACCATTTATCCAATCGTATCTAGTATTTGTCCGATGTTTGACTCCTATCCAGATAAGAACCCTCGTAAAATTGGTTCCTATTTGAACTGGGTAGCGTTGGCAACTACATGTGTGTCTAGCTCTATCTTCTTGACTGGTGCAGCGCCAAATCCATTGGCTCTAGAATTGTCTGCTAAATCTGGTATCGTAGCGGCGAACTGGGGCACATGGTTCCTCGCATTCTTGCCAGTAGGTCTTATCTTGTTCATTATCACTCCGTTGTTGACCTATGTATTCTGCAAGCCAGAGGTGAAAGGTTCCCCTGAAATTGCAGCCTGGGCAAAGGATGAGTATAAGAAACTAGGCTCCATGACACGCAGTGAAATCTTCATGGCCTTAATTTCTGTATTGGCTCTTGTACTGTGGATTGGTGCTTCTACATTCAAAGTAAACCCTACAACAACAGCTTTGATCGTTATTATCTTGATGATTTTCACTAAGATTATGACATGGCAAGACTTCCTTGCTAACAAACCAGCATGGAATGTTTTGACTTGGTTTGCTACACTCGTACCTATGGCTTCTGGCCTTAAAAATGTAGGCTTCTTGGAATGGCTTGCTAAATCTGCTGGTGGTTCTTTGGTTTCTTTAGATCCTACAATGGCAGTTCTTGGTTTGTTATTAGCATTCTGCTTGCTTCGTTATTTCTTTGCTTCTGGCACTGCTTATGTAACAGCTATGGTAGGCTTGTTTGCTACTCTAATTCTTCAAATTCCTGGTGTTGATCCAGCTCAAGTTATGTTAATTCTGTTAGTACCGATGGGTATTATGGGTATCCTCACACCATATGGTACTGGTCACAGCCCAATCTGGTTTGCTAGTGGCTATAACAAAGGTCCTGAATTCTGGAAATTAGGTGCTATCTTTGGGATTATCTACCTCGCTATCTTTATCGTAGTGGGTATTCCATGGATTCAGTTCGTAATGCCACTTTTAGGCTAGTTTTAAAGCCCTAATATATCTCTCTGCGCTCCAGTTCTTCGCAAGTCGCTCGATAGATATATTAGGGCTTTTTCATACCTAAAATGAAACGCTAGATTGTGTTATAATAACGCATATAGAGGTTGCATATAAACGCGAGGTATATATGTCTATTCTTGAACGTACGATACAATCAGTAATATTTGAACTGGGTGCGATTTTAATCGGGATGCTAGTCATTGAATTTATTCCTCATGAGGGGCAACCATTGTTATTGATGATATTAATTTCGTTGACTGCAGTCATATGGAATTTCATATTTAACTGGATCTTTGATAAATTAGTACCAGGTGATCGATTGGTACGAGGTCCTGTAATTCGCACGATTCATGCTGTATTGTTTGAAGGTCTATTATTGGCGGCTACGGTGCCAATGATTATGTATATGATGAGTATCACTCTGTGGATGGCTTTTATTACAGATATTTCTATGACTTTGATTATCTTGGTGTATACCTATGTTTATAACTGGGTATATGATCGGGTACGTTTATTTTTTGTGAAAGCTTAATGCATGTATTTGAGGTAAGTACCTCTTGTAAAATTTATATCGTATAAGGGGAGGTTCTTATGTCTACAAAATCTATTACAGGCACCGGCCTTTTGTTGGCCGTAGCCTTGTTAGCGCAAAGTTTGCGTCTTATGTTTCCATTTATTCCAAATCAGATCAGTATGTTTCTTATTGGGTCTATCACATCGGCTACATTTGTGCTTGCCACATGGCGTTATGGATGGAAAAATGGTCTTGTTATTGCCTGGGTTGCGCCAGTTGTAGCACATTTACAAGGCATGTTACCATTGCCACCATTTATTTTTATTACAGGATTAGGCACGACAACCTATGTATTAGTCGCACATTGGTTGCAACATAAACCAAAACTTTTACTTATCATTGTGGCTTCATTGGTGAAAGCAGGTGTTCTATTTGGTGGATATTCGTTGTTTTTCTCTTTATTCCAACTTCCACCAAAGATTGTAAATGCCATGCTCTTTGTATCTAGTTGGCCACAACTTGTGACATCCTCATTAGGGATTATATTGGCATTGCTAATTATGAAACGTGTTAAATAGGTTTGATGGTTCTTTTATAATACATCAAATAGATAATAAAAAGGTGTTACACATCCTCGTTGTATTGATAACAGCTAGTACTGTTTCAATAGGGGATGTAGTAACACCTTTTTATATTTGATATTCTATTGTTTTTTCTTCATAGATTTAAGAATAAAACCACCCACAGTTCCGGTGATACCGAAACCTAAGAGCCCCATACCAATTGTATGCATTAAAATACTTGTTTGATTGTTTTTAGAGATTTCTTGTGCCGCTTGCATTGCACTAGTAGCTTTTTTGGCAATCTCCACATTGTTAGCTGATGGATCTGGAATAACAAATAAGATTACGATGGCAATAATTAAACTAATAATACCAGCAATGAATAAATACTTTCCACGTTGGTTTACTTTTTCCATAATATCCTCTCCTTTATATATTACGAAATAAGATATATAGTGTTCATCTTGATTATATCCTGTATGTATATAAATGTAAATTAATAATTCTGTATATGATTTTCATAATTAAGTACTTATGGAAGGTTAGTGAAAATGAAAAGGAAAAAGACAGTTTATGGTTTGTTTAAAAATAGAGATTTGATGTGGTTGAGATAATGTTCGAATTAATATTAAAATATATTTAAAAATACATAGAAACAACTAATTATTCAGCATCGTAAATGAATAGAAATATCTAGTGTTCATGATTAGTTCATGAAAATATAGTGAGGGCAATGCGTTTTGGATTTACTGTGCTTATTAAAATATTGATTATTTATAAGTAAATTGATGTATCGTATGAAAAGGGCACAAAATATTCTGATTTTAAAGCTCATCATAATAATTGATGAGTATATCAATATGGCATAGAAGAATGGCAATCATGCTATTTTTAATGTATATGAAGTGTTATTAATGAACTTTATATGGAAAAAAAGTCTTGTGCATATCGTAAAATTTTGATATGCTATGCAAGTAATTAACAATATAAATTTTTCTTAAACTAACTTAAATATAATTCTTTTGAGAGAGAAAATATGTTTAGGTCAGGCTAAAGAGAGAGGCGAGTAGAGAGACTGAAAAATTGTATTGTATATTGTTAAGGATTTTAATTTAGTGAGGGTGTAAGATGAGAGAAAACAGATATTCTAAAAAATTAGCATTTGCAGTATTAGCTGCTACAGCTGCTGTAGGCGTATCCGCAGTTGCTCCTGTTAGTGCGGCACCAATTAATACTGCTGATGGTTTAATTGTAACTAGTGATACACCAGTATCCAGCAATGTGGCAGTACCAACAACTGTAGTAACAGGTTCAGGTAATATTGCAGTAGGCCAACAAAATGAAGTGCGCAGCACATCTGGTTCCACTAGTGCATTTGGTAACCAAAACTATGTAAATGGACAAGATGCTAACGCTTTTGGTGATGGCAATGCAGCATTTGGCCGTTATGCACAAGTATTTGGTGACACAAATGAAGCAAATGGTAATCAAACAGTAGCATATGGTTATAACAACATTGTAGGTGAATTCCAAGCAGCAGCATCACCAACAGATTCCCATCGTGTGGATCCAACTACTGCAGCAAATCGTTCTGCTGCTGTTGGTGTACAAAATAAAATCGATGGTGGTGCAGAAAATGCAACAGCTTTTGGTGTAGGCAATACAGTATCTATTGCAGACCATTCTTTCCGAGATCGTACAAGCGATAATGAGCCAGATAGTGCTACGCGCCAAGCGGGTTCTTATGGCGCTAACTCTGTAGCTGTTGGTAATTCTAATTCTGTAAGTGGTGATGCAGCAATTGCTATTGGTAGCAAATCTCAAGCAACATTAAGCAATGCAACTGCTATTGGCAATACTGCGACTGCTAATCGCGTTGGAACTATAGCAATTGGTACACGTGCACAAGCAGGTGATTTTGTTGCTAATCCTAATGTCGCTACAGATGCTCAATTGGCTGGTAAATTGTCTGCTCGTCAAGATGGTGCAGATCGTGCCGTAGCTGTTGGTTATGAAAGTCGTGCTGTTGGATACAAATCTAATGCAATTGGATCTGGTGCATGGGCATTAGATAATCACTCTACCGCTATTGGTTCCTCTGCGCAAGCCACTGCCAACCATGCACAAGCTTTTGGTGCAGGTGCACAAGCGACAGGTGTGCGTTCTAATGTATTCGGTTCAGACGCTATTGCAAACGCAGATTATAGCATTGCTATTGGTAATAAAGCGAATGCATCTGTTGCAAATTCCATCGCATTAGGTGCTGATTCAACTACTCGTGCAGCAACTAGTGTAACTAATGGTGTTGTAGCAGGTCATACATTTGGTGGCTTTGCAGGTACAAATCCTGTTGGCTCTGTATCTGTTGGTAATACAAATGAAGTACGTCAAATTCATAATGTAGCAGCTGGTAAAATTTCCGCTGACTCCACAGACGCTGTAAATGGTAGCCAATTGTACTCCGTAGCAAATGATTTACAAACTCAAATTAACAACTCTACCCCAGGTGCCATCAACAATAACATTACTAACTTGACTAACCGTGTAGGCGACGTAGAACAACGCGTTAACAAAGTAGGTGCTGGTTCTGCTGCATTGGCTGCGTTACATCCATTAGACTTTAACCCAGATGATAAATGGACAGTAGCTGCTGGTTATGGTCACTACCATAATGCTAACTCTGCTGCATTGGGTGCTTTCTACCGTCCTAATGAAGACACAATGTTCTCCATCGGTAGCACAGTAGGTAATGGTAATCCTCAATTAAATGCAGGTGTATCCATTCGTCTTGGCAAACGTGCACCTGAATCTCGTTCCCGTGTAGCTATGGGCCGTGAAATTGCTGAATTGAACGCACGTCTTCAAGATATTGAAAATAAATACAATAACTTGTTACAAGTATTGAATCCACATGCAATCGATCCTAGCAAAACTGCTGAATTCCCAGATGTTCCTCGCAATCACTGGGCTTACCAATACATTAGCCAATTGGCTGGTAATGGTATCCTTGTTGGTTACCCTGATGGCACATTCAAAGGCGATGCAACAATGACTCGTTACGAATTCGCAACTATGTTGTACCGTGCTCTTCAAAACGGTGCACCTATCGATGATAACATGCGTCGTGCTATGGACGAATTCCAACCTGAATTACAAAATATTCGTCTTAACCATTACCGTGTTGACCGTATTTCTGGTGGCGATAATGACCGTCATAAAACAGAACGTGTTCGCGTTAACAACGAACCTAAAAACCAACGCGACGTATATGGTTCCCGTATTAGCCAATAATACATTGACTATAACTTCCCCTCGAGCTTGTGAAAGCTCCAAAACAGGATGTATCCTCGTGATGCATCCTGTTTTTGTTTTATTATAAAGATTATAAAACTTCATCAAATATTTATGTAGAATTATTGCATTTAGATACATATAGTAGTATAATTACATTCATGATAATAAATATACAGAATATATGTATAAAATATAAAAATAGTAGTTTGATAAAGATATAAAATGAGGGCAAGACAATGAAAGAATTCAGACAATTAACAGTAGAAGATACAGCGGAATACCATAAGGTTTTAATTGATGGTTATGCAGCTATTAAAGATTTTCCAATCACCTTTGATGCCATCGATTTTACCGAAGAAGAATCTAAAGAGTGGATTGAAAACTATCCTGTATATGGATTGTATATTGACGGACAATTAGTGAGCTCTATTACATTCTGCATGCCATGGGTTAAATACTCTACACCGGATAAATTTCCACATATTGCCCATTTCGTAACAGCACCAGCTTTCAAAGGCAAAGGCTATGCACGGGAAACACTTGGTTATGCAGAAGAGTTGTTAAAAACTCAATTTAAGACACCAGCTGTTACATTGGGGACGGCTAAAGAGCACCCATGGTTGCCTAAGATGTATGAATCCTTTGGATTTAAAGCTTATGATCAAGTACACTTTAGAGGAAAACAACATACAACGGTATTGTTTAAAAAAGACTTGATATAACTAATACATGCACCTCGTAAGGATATTCCTCATGAGGTGTATTTTTTTGTACAAGATAGTACAGGATTTTTACATTTGGATATATAATATATACATATATGTCATATCTATGCGTTCATTTTGAATGGTAGATGGTTTATTGAAAGGATGTGAGACTATGTTAGTCTTATCTGGTATTTTAGTGATGGTCATCGGTCTGATGCTGCGCTTTAATGCCTTGTTAGTTGTCGTAGCCGCAGGTTTTGTAACGGGCCTTGCAGGTGGTCTCAGTATCAACGATATCGTTGGTGCCATTGGGGAGGCTTTCGTTAAAAATCGTTATATGTCATTATTTATTTTGATTTTACCTGTTATTGGTCTTATGGAACGTCATGGCTTACGTGAACGGGCAGAAATTTTGATCGGCAAGATCAACGCTGCTACGGCTGGTCGTATCTTTATGATTTACTTATTTGTGCGCCAAGTCACTGTAGCTTTTGGTATTAACATGTCCGGTATGGTTGCCATGGTACGTCCGTTGATTGCACCTATGAGTGAAGCTGCAGTAGCTCAAGGTAGCCCAGTATCTCAACGTACTCTTGATAAGGTGCGTGGTGTAGCTGCTTCTGCAGATAATACAGGCAATTTCTTCGGTCAAAACTTGTTCCTTGCTGCTGGTGGGTTATTGCTTATCAAAGGTGTTATGGAACAATTAGGCTATTCTGTAGAGTTAACAGATATGGTGTTATACGGATTGCCAACTGCTGTTTGTGCCTATATCGTTAACTTCATTCGCTTTATTATCTTTGATAAAACAATTCAAGCCTCTGTAGCTCGTGACGAAGATGATATGAAAGCTGGTAAATTAGTACCTAATGAATTTAATATCCTTGTTACACCAGAAGAATTAAAGAAGGAGGCTGAATAATATGTTAGAACTTATCTATAAAATGCAGCCCTTAGATTATGTATATCTTCTTGTAGGGATTATTCTATTTATCTTTGCCATTCAATCATTTTTAGATAAAGAACATAAATATCGTATCGGTACAGGCCTATTCTGGCTCTTGTACAGCGTGTCCTTTATCTTTGGTTCTTATCTATCAAAGGAAATAAATGGCTGGCTCGTTATCGCCATGGCTGCTATCGTCTTGGTAAAACAACTCGGCAAAGGTCATTACTTTGAGTCTCCTATTGAATTCAAAAAAGGCGAAGCAGTTCGTATTGGTAATGTTATTTTCGTACCAGCGTTGCTTGTTGGTATCATCACATTTATCATTGGCTTCTTTACTAAATTAGGTGCTCTTGTAGGTCTTGGTATTGCCGCTATCATTGCAATGTGCGCTGCTCTTTACATCACTAAGGGTTCATTTAACCAAGGTTTCCATGAAGGTCGTCGTCTTATCGATGCTATCGGTTGGACTGCTATCTTGTCCCAATTATTAGCGGCCCTAGGCTATCTATTTAATTTGGCTGGCGTTGGTAAAATTATCTCCAGTGCTGTAGCTAGTGTGGTGCCTGCAGATAATGTATTTCTCGTAGTTGTAGCATACTGCATCGGTATGGTCATCTTCACAATGATCATGGGTAACGCTTTTGCAGCCTTTGCGATGATTACAAGTGCCATCGGTGTTCCAATGCTCGTTGTAGCTCATGGTGCAAACCCAGCTGCTATTGGTGCTATCGCAATGCTTGCTGGCTATTGCGGTACCTTGATGACACCTATGGCTGCCAACTTTAACATTGTACCGGTAGCGCTTCTTGAAATGCGTGATCAATACGGTGTTATTAAAGCTCAACTTCCAATTGCATTGATTATGCTCGTGTTGAATATCCTATTGATGTACTATTTTATTTAAGACCTTGTTCTGTGGATGAACAATCTTTTGAAATATCCTTATGAGGTGTTATGATGAAAACTATTTTAATTACTGGATTTGATCCATTTGGTGGCGAACCTATTAATCCTGCATGGGAAGCTGTAAAAACGATGGATGGTTATACTGATGGCGATTACAAGGTGGTAACTCAAATGGTGCCAACTGTACGTTATACTTCTGTTGATACTGTGAAAGCAGCTGCTGAAAAATGCCAACCAGACTTTATTCTATGTGTAGGTCAAGCAGGGGGCCGTCCAGATATTACGGTAGAACGAGTTGCTATTAACTGCGATGACTTCCGCATTCCAGACAATGCAGGCAACCAACCAGAGGATGAGCCAATCGTAGCTGATGGGCCTAGTGCGTACTTTGCTACATTACCTATTAAAAACATCGTCAATGCATTGCATCAAGCGAGCATTCCTGCAAAAGTTTCTAATACGGCTGGTACGTTTGTATGCAATCATTTGATGTATGGTGTGTGCCATTATGCGGCACAAAAGGGCAATATCAAGGCTGGTTTTATGCACATTCCGTACTTGCCATCTCAAGTGGTGGATAAACCAAATCAACCTAGCATGGCTGTTGAAACTGTACGTGCCACATTGGAAACCATCGTGCATGTATTGGCTCATGGTGAAAGCTACAAGGCACAAGATATTAACTATACAACACCTCATGAATAGGCGGTATCTTTAATACGTGTATCGCATGTTATATAGTATGATGATGCGGTGTAGAGAATATAGATTCATATATTTTGTTTGTGTATAGATGAGAGTGGGTTATCTCTATGAATAAAAAATTAGTAGCAAGTTTAGTTTCTTGTTTTGTATTGGGTTCTGTCAGTGCCTATGCAGCCAATCCATTTAGTGATGTAGAGCCTTCTAGTTGGGCCTATCAATCAGTAGAACAATTGGCATCTGCCGGCATTATTAATGGTTATCCAGATGGGACTTTCAAAGGCAATAAAGATATTACACGCTATGAAATGGCTCAAATGGTAGCAAAAGCCATGGCGAATCAAGACCGCGCTAATGCAGAACAACAAGCTATGATCAATCGCTTGGCCGATGAATTTAGTAATGAACTCAATACATTGGGCGTGCGTGTAGCAAAATTAGAAGATCAAGTGGGTAATGTGAAGGTAACAGGAAATTATCGTTTACGCTATCGCGGCAGC
This sequence comes from Veillonella sp. ACP1, assembly GCF_000286635.1. NCBI lineage: Bacteria > Bacillati > Bacillota > Negativicutes > Veillonellales > Veillonellaceae > Veillonella > Veillonella sp. ACP1. The sequence goes on from NZ_ALKL01000024.1 coordinate 115,123, forward strand.
CAATTGAAAAATGATGCGTATGCTTATGGAAAGCATTCCTCCTTTGATTATCGGGCGCGTGTGATTTTTAATGCTAAGGTCAATGATAAAACCGATGCCGTTGTTCGTGTACAAGGTTCCGGTGAGCTCGGCAATAGCAATGCTAATATAGCTCAAGTAAATCTTGCCTATGTAGATCATCATTTTGGCAAGGACACAACATTGCGCGTAGGTCGTCAACTCTATACGCCTGCACTAGGGCTCATGTATGATGACCTCATCGATGGGGCGCGCCTCATGTATAAACATGGTAAGCTAGATGTATCCGCTAGCTATGGTTACTGGTGGGGTGGTGCAGGTACGTACCAAAATAAGGAAAACACTATCTCTGCAGCTATGCTAGAAGTGAAAGGTAAACTTAACAAACATGTTACCCTTGGCGGTATGTATGGCCGATTCCATAATGGTAAATTATACCAAGGTCAAGACATTGATGCGGTTACAGGTAAACAAGTTAAATCCTTTATCGATTCCCCGTACAAAAATATTTGGGGCCTTAACGCGAATATGAACTTCAACCGTTGGAACGTATTCGGCGAATGGCTTACAGCACCAGGCATATCCAATTCCCAAGCTTGGATGGCTAGTGTAGGTTATGGTAATTACAATATTAGTAAAGCGCGTACTTATAGCGTACGTGGTCAATATTACTATGAAGAAGCTAACTCGCCTGTCTTCAGTAGTGCCTTTGCACCGGCCTATAGCTTCTACAATCAACACTATGTGGATACTAAGGGCGTTGCTCATGTACGTAATGGTTTTAAAGGCTTTGTAGCTAATGTAAACTACGTACCATTCCAAAATGTATCCATCGGTGCTTACTATGGCTTCGGCAATAAAGACATGGACGGTAATAAATTAGGTGATTACTGGCGTACAGACGTGAACTTTATGTTCTAATCTCAGAACGTCCTATATATGTGGTTCCAAAATTAGTACAGGCTTGTAGTAATCTAAGAATGCCTATATATGTACTTCTAGAATTAGAACAGGCCTGTACTAATTCTAAGAAAGGATATATAGGGGTACTAAAAAATAGAACAGGCCTGTTCTATTTTTTAGAAGGGGTTGTACAAAATGTAATAAGAGGCTGTCATTATTGACAGCCTCTTTTGCTATTGTTGAGGTATATTAGGATGCATGAAATTGATGTATTTTTCGTCGAGTAAACGTATGAAATAAGCAGATCGTTGTTGGATATAGGATTCTAAAATATCTAATTTTGCATCTGTTAGTATATCTGATGGGATACGATTAAATTTAAATTCTAATAATGGTGTTAACATGGCACGGTGCGAATCGTGAAGATATAATTTTGCCAATGTATCAAAGGAGAGTCCCCAAAAACTGATGTCTTTTACAGCATCTAAATCTGAGTATTCATCATCAGTTACATTGTAGAATAATGAGTTGCCATGATCAAAGAGAGGGGCAGGTCCTAGAATACGGCTGCTTTCATTATCGATGAGGACACCAAAATTATTGAGATGTCGGTCTGTGTTATGAATGAGTGCATCAAATACCATCATATCAGAAAATGGGATAATACCGTACAAGCTAGCTATATCGTGCTGCTTATCATATAACATGAGTTCATCCCGAGAAATTGGTTCATTTAAGAGCCCAGATATAGGCATATATCCAATCTGTTCTGATGTGAATAGAGGACAAGCACTGACTAGTTGATTATGGAATGTAGTGAGTTTATATTCCACATGTGCTAAGCCCATAGCTGCTGCAATTTGACTAGCATATACTTCGTTGAGTGCCTCAAGCCCTCCATTGGCATAGCGTGGTGTTGAACCTTTATATAAATAAATGACATCATTTTCACGATGCCAACACTTACGGAGCATGCCGTTTGTTGTGTATTCTGGGGTCGTCACAATCCCTTGTATATGACTATCTTTGCCTGTGAAAGCGATGACTGCCACAATTTCGCTAAATGGATTGTCGTATAAATTAACATCTGACCATGAAATAGTGGAATGAGTCGGTTTGACCCAATATGTATCATTTAGAGATAGACCATAGGTTACATCTAAATATCGATATGGATTTTCTGTATCTGAAATGGCATCTAATAAATTCTCAACAAATGCACGATTATTTGGAATCTTACGTTGTAATAACCAATTTTTTAGTCCTTTTATGGTAGGTTGCATATTTATTGGCAATGTCGCATTATCTATGATTGTTAAATCAGAAATATCCATGCGAACCAATGTGGTTAAGTTGACAACATCTTCGTGCCTCTCTATGCAAAACTGCACGAGATGGGTATCCTTGTTGAGTAATACATACTCCATATGAATCCTCCTTTCCTTTGAGTTTTATATATGCTCATTATAGCATAAGAAAAAACCTTTCTATGGATGTAGTTACAACTCAGATTATCTGAGTTTATTAGCTTTTAGATTGGATGCTATAATAAACAATATAAAGTTGTTTACGGAGAGTAATGATAATGTATGAAATTGTAAATGAATCTAATTTAACAATAGCATTTGATATGGATACACAACTATCTCCTTTTGGAGCCTTTTGTATTTATATCAAACAAGGGAATCATTGTTGCTCAGCTATCATTGATACCGGTGATTGGTGGGGGATACATAGAGGTTATAATGAGCTTGTCGACATGAATCAAACTTGTAAAGGAAAAGCTAGTTTTCGCCATTATCTGAGTAACGGTGGCAATAAACTTATATTTACATTAGATTTCAAAGGTGGTCTTAATATCAATGTTGTTATATGTGAGTATAATTACGAGTGTAAGATGACTATTGAAAGCTTAGACCAAACGTATTTACCCAAGTTTATTGAGTTTTTCAAAGTTTTTCTTGAGCGAGAACCTAAAGAAATTTAGTTTATATTGCATAAATCAAAAAAATTATTGAAGTAGGCATATAATAGCTATATATTTTATAAATTAGTACACGCCTGTACCAATTTCAAAGTAGCTTATATATGTGGTTTCAGAATTAGAACAGGCCTGTTCTATTTTGTAGAAGGGGATGTATTCGAGCCCCTATCTCCTAATGTTCTATAATTTAGCAATTAAAAAGAGTCGCACCATATGATGCGACTCTTTTTCTGTACCCAGTTTCTATATACAATTATTTTGTAACAACTTTAAGATCTACAGGGATTTTAGCATCTACAGCTTCGCCTTTGATAACTTTTTGAGCTGTATCGATAGCGATTTTACCCATTTGGTCTGGTTGTTGAGCAATTGTTGCAGCCAATGTGCCGTCTTTAACAGCTTTGTCTGCATCAGCAGTACCGTCAAAGCCTACGATGAAGATTGTTTTGCCTGCGGATTTAGCTGCTTGGATAGCGCCCAATGCCATTTCGTCGTTATGAGCGAAGATAGCTTGTACGTCTGGGTTAGCTTGCAAGATATTTGTTGCTACGTTCAAACCTTTTGTGCGGTCGAAGTCAGCACTTTGTTTTGCTACTACTGTTAAGTCTTTGTCAGCTACGTTGTGGAAACCTTGGCCACGTTCACGAGTTGCGGAAGCACCAGGGATACCTTCGATTTCAGCTACTTTTGCAGCTTTGCCAACTTTATCAACGATTAGTTGAGCTGCCATTTCGCCGCCTTTTACGTTATCGGAAGCGATGTGAGCAACGACTTTGCCTTTGTCAGCAGAGCGGTCAACAGTGATTACAGGAATGTTTTTAGCATTTGCTGCTTCTACAGAAGTAGAGATCGCTGCAGAGTCTACAGGGTTGATGATCAATACGGATACGCCGCTTTCAATTAAGTCGGAAATATCATTTGCTTGTTTTGCAGGGTCATTTTGAGCATCAACGATTTTAACTTTAAGACCAAGCGCTTTAGCTTGAGCCTCAACGCCTTCTTTCATAGATACGAAGAATGGGTTGTTCAATGTGGAAACAGAGAAGCCGATAGTGCCGGATTTTTTGTCGCCGCCGTTATCAGCGCTTTTACCACAGCCTGCTACAAGACCGATAACCATAACGGCCATCGCCAACAGTAACAATAGTTTTTTCATAGGAACCTCCTAGGCTTTCTTACGGTCTGCAAGAACAGCCAGTAAAATAACAATACCTTTTACAACTTGTTGATAGAAACTGGAAACGTCGAGAATATTTAACCCATTGTTGAGGGTACCAATAATTAGGGCACCAATTAATGTGCCAACGATATGACCACGACCACCAGCAAGGCTTGTGCCGCCAAGAACTACTGCTGCGATAGCGTCAAGTTCGTAGCCTGCACCTGCTGTAGGTTGTGCAGAGTTAAGACGAGAAGTGATGATTGCACCAGCGATAGCACAGAGCATACCAGTCAAGGCATACACGAAGATTTTAATGCGGTCAATCTTGATACCAGCAATGTAACTAACCTTTTCGCTACCACCTACGGCGTATGTTTTACGGCCTAAGGATGTGCGGCTCAATACGAACCAGAGGATGATGAAAGCAAGGAACATTGTGATAGCTGGAACTGGAAGGCCTGCAATATCCCCTTGGCCAAAGCCGTGGAATAGAGGATCTTGTGTAAGACCAGAGATTGGGTTACCGTCTGTGAATACTAGTGTCGCACCACGGTAGATTGTCATGGTCGCCAAGGTAGCGATAAATGGAGCTACGCGGCCATAAGTAATAACGAGACCGTTAATACCGCCCAATACAAGGCCTGCACCGGCGGCTAATACAATAGCTAATACAGGGTCAGTACCAGTTACGATGAGGTTGGCCATTACTGCACTAGAGAGGGCAAGGATGGAACCAACGGATAAGTCGATACCGCCAGTTAAGATGACGAAGGTCATACCAAAGGCGATGATCGCATTGATGGATACTTGGCGCAACAAGTTACGCAAGTTAGAGAATTCAAGGAAACTGTCGTTCATGACAGAGATAATGATAAATAATAGGATAAGGCCGATGAGGGGGCCTAATTTTTTTACATATTGTAGAGCTTTGCTGTCCATTATTGTCCTCCTGTGGCTAATGTCATAATCGATTCTGGTGTTGCATCGCAGCGGTCCAAGATACCTGCTACGCGACCTTCATGAATGACCATAACGCGGTCGCTCATGCCTAGCACTTCCGGTAACTCAGAGGACACCATGATAATGGACACACCATCGTTCGTTAATTCGTTCATTAAATCATAAATATCACGTTTCGCACCGATATCGATACCACGTGTCGGTTCGTCCATGATGATGATGGATGGCTTTTTACCAACCCATTTCGCGATAACCACTTTTTGTTGGTTACCACCAGATAGGGACGATGCCGGTTCATGAATAGATTGTGTTTTAACGCCTAGCTTTTTAGATAATTCGTCAGCAAAGGAATTGAGCTTGCCCTTATCCAGCACATGAGATGGACAAATGTCGCCAAGGTTCGGCAATGTAATATTGGAACCGATGGAGAAATCGAGGATCAAGCCTTCGCTCTTTCTATTTTCTGTGATGAAAGCAATGCCAGCTTTAATGGCATCTTCTGGTTTTTTACAGTTGAGAATGGAACCGTTAACTGTTACGGTACCGCCATTATGTTTATCTACGCCGAAGATAGCGCGCATAATTTCTGTACGGCCCGCGCCCATAAGGCCTGCGACGCCGAGGATTTCGCCTTTGCGCAAGGAGAAGGAGATTTCGTTGTCGAAACCTTCTGGTTTGAGGTTATCGACGCTCATCACAACTTCGCCTGGTGTAGTTGTACGAGCAGGATAGAACTCGTCGATAGAACGACCTACCATGTGGCGTACTACTTCGTCTACAGAAATCTCAGCCGTTGGTTTTGTAATGATGGTGTGACCATCACGCATAACCGTGATGGTATCGCATTCGCTAAATACCTCTTCCATACGGTGAGAGATATATACGATAGCCACGCCGCGGGCTTTCATTTTGCGCATCATTTTGAACAATGTCGCCGTTTCACGCTCTGTTAGGGCTGCTGTCGGTTCGTCCATGATGACAACCTTTGCATCTAACATCAAGATACGAAGAATTTCCGTCATCTGTTGGTGACCGACGGAGCAAAGACCTGCTTCTGTTGTGAGCGGCAATTCGATACCTAGTTCGCGGCACGTATTTTGTGCTTCTTCGAGCATCGCTTTTTTATCGAGCATACCGAATTTATTGCGCTTTGGTCTCATTAAATATAGATTTTCTAACAATGTTAGATTTGGCCAAATGTTGAGCTCTTGGTGGATGAAAGCTACACCGTTTAGCTCGGCTTCTCTCGGGTTCGAGAAGGTCCGCTCTACGCCGTCGATGGTGATTTTACCAGCATCTGCCTTGTGAATGCCCGTAAGGATATTCATAAGGGTGGACTTGCCGGCGCCGTTTTCTCCCATCAAGGCGTGAACCTCGCCCTCCTTGAGGGTAATACTTACATCGCGCAGTACTTGGTTTGTACCAAATGCCTTTGCAATGCCTGACATAACAATTTCCATAACTACTCCTATATGACTTGTGAAAGTATCTCTTAATTTATTGCTCTAGGGACGATCGCTAAAAATACAATCGGCGCGCAAGATAATGTTCGCATAGGGAGATGCTTCACCAGTTCTAATAATGCATTTGCATTGTTTTGTTGCTTCTTTGAAAGCTTCATGGCTCGTTTCAACCCATTCGTATTGATTGGATGGGAAGGTAGACTCCAAGAAGTCATAAGCTTCAGGATTATGTTCTTTAATTTCCTTTGCCACATAAACAGCTTCGGATTTCATATGCTTAGCGATGATGGATACCACTTGCTCAAAGCTTGGTACACCAAAATCTAAGGCTAAGTCAATCTTTTGAACCCCTTCAGGTACGGGTAGACCACAATCAGAAATACAAATCGTATCGGTATGACCAAGATCTGCAAGAACCTTGGCAATATGACTATTTAAAATACCGTGTCGTTGCATATAAATTCCTTTCATTCCAATGAATGAGGCTGCTAAAGCCTCGTTCATTGTTCCTTTTATTATATAGAGGTCGAAAGTATTCGTTATTAGGTAAATGTTTGTTGGAGCTGACTAGGACTTTCAAAGCGACTTTGGCCCTGCGAAGGCCGTAGGCCGTAGTCAGACCCGGCCGGTGGAGCTTTTAAAGTCCTAGTCAGCTCCCCACTATTTATCTGATAAGAATGCGTCGACCTCATCCTTCGTAGGCATGCCACCTTGGGCGCCTAAACGTTGGATGGAGAGGGCCGCAGCTGCGTTACCGTAGTGCAATGCGTCGGCTAAGCTTTTACCATTAACGATAGCTGTTGCGAAGGCACCGTTGAAAGTATCGCCTGCACCGGTTGTATCTACTGGTTTAACCTTGAAGCCGGATACGGTGTGGATTTCGCCGTTGTCAGCATAGCCTACACCTTTACTGCCAAGAGTAACGATAATCTTGTTTTCATTAGCTAATAATGTTTCCTCTGTAGTTTTGTTAGGGTAGAGTGCCGATAATTCGTGCTCGTTTGGTGTAATATAGGTTGCTAGTTCCAACCATTCAGGATTGAGATCAGCTGCCGGAGCCGGATTTAAGAGGACTTTCACATTAGCCTCGTGACAACGACGAACGATGTATTCAATAGTTGGAATAGGAATCTCATTTTGCACCATTACGAGATCTGCTTGCTCGATAGCAGGCCAAGCATTATCGACTACAGACTGGTCTACCTTAGCATTAGCACCAGCGATGACAATAATGCTATTGTCGCCTTCAGCTAACGTGATATGAGCAGTACCTGTTGTCGTATCTGGGACAGTGACGATATAGTCCGTATTGATATGATTTTCTTTGAGGTTATCCAAAATCATTTGTCCATATGCATCTTGACCGATGCAGCCTACCATGGTAACCTCTGCGCCTAGGCGAGCGGCAGCAACCGCTTGGTTTGCACCTTTGCCACCGTGAGCGATGTGCAATTCGTTGCCCATAATTGTTTCGCCTGCTGCGGGACGTTTATCCGCGAGGACCACAATATCCATGTTGCAACTACCTATAACAACAATGCGATTCATGATATCTCCTTACCTGTTTATTAGTGTATCTTAATTCTGTTATTAGTATAGCGTAAATAACGTTGTTTATCTACATAAATAACCATAAATTTTGGGAATAAAAAAACGGTATACACTTTCTAAAAAGAAAAATGTATACCGAAGTTATTATATGTAATTATAGACCATTTATAATATTAATATTAGGTTAGTCTAATTGATGTATCCTTTTATCAATACTATTAAAAGTTTCCTCTATGGTTGTTGTACGTCCTTGAATGATATCATTTTGTCCTTCTACTAGAGCGGTTAATATTTCTAACTGGGCTTTTAATTTATTATATGTTTTACTTTCTAGGATGATTGTATCATTTGAATTTCCCATAGATATCTCCTAATATATGGTAGTTTATAAAAATGATGGTTTATCGTAGTGTGTACCCGGTTCACCCACACCAATGCTGGCACGGCTGAATGGCGTTTCATCTTCAACGTGTAGGATATCATACACGGCTTTTACCACAGCTTCTCGTGTAACTTGTGCATCATTGAAAGGAGCCCCTTCAGGGATTAATTCATAATTCGTATTTTCCATGTCATTATAAAGCCAAGGTAGACGTAAAATCGTGTAGTTTAAGTTGGATTCGCGTAATACGTTGCGCGCCTGACGTTCGCCTTGCACATAGCTAATTGGTAGACTATCGAAGGTAAATTTTTCTAAAGCTGTTGGAAATTCACCAGATAAGCCAGCCATGGATAAGCCGATGATACGACGAATGTTTTGGCGAGCAAGTGCTTTCACAATCGCTGCCATATCACTGCCCGTTTCCATAGCACTAAGGAATACGACTTCTGTATTCTTAACGGCTTCCTCTAATTTTTTAGGATTTTGAAAGGATCCTTCGATAACGGTTATCCGTTCGTGTTCTAAAATTTCCGGATGAATGCGTGTGCTCAATTGACGTCCATATAAAGTAATGTGCATATCTGTATATGTTAATAACGTCGCCGTTAAGCGTTGTGCAATTTGGCCTGCAGCGCCTAAGATTGTAATATATTTGTACATGTAGACCTCCTATGTCCTAGGCATAAGTATTTATATGCATTATATCACAACTATATGACGAGAAAGTGAGAATAACAATTTAATTAATAGCTAGAATTTCTTTTGTTGTTCTTAGTTGCGCAAATCGATTTCTCCAAATTTTTTCTTTGTAAAAGGATAAGATTTGATCGGCAGATAGATGGATGTTGTCAAAGGTTGAAATCGCATCTTCGACGATGGTGATTTTATAACCATATTCAAAGCCTACTTTCACAGATGTATCAATGCAAAATTCCACTTGCATTCCTACAAATGTTAAATCGGTAATATTTTTTCGGTTTAAATATTCCTTTAATTCAGTGTCCTTGAAGATGCTATTGTAATATTTATTGAAAATCTTTTCGTTTTCTTGAGGCTTTAATTCGTGATAGACTTGCCAATTATCGCTACCTGTTGCTAATAAACCTTCAGCTTCAGAGTGTCTGATAAAAATGACTTCTATATTTTGATCTCTGAAATGTTGAATGATTGCTTTTGTATTTATGATAAAATTTTTTGTATTGAAAGGATTTTCTTTAACTAAGCCTTCTTGTATGTCGATTACGATTAATGCTTGTGCCATGATGGATTTCCTTTATTAAAGATAAATTATATGTATTACATGGATGTAATTAGAATTTATTATATTAGTTATTAAATTATTGTCGATTTCTTCGTATATAAGTATCTATGCGCATTATATCACAAGTATATAACAAGAAAAGGAAGAAAGCAGTATCATATATGTTGATAGTAATTTGGGAAAAGCTGTAAAATTTGATGTTGAATTTACATGATAATTTAACTACAATAATAATAAGATATTTGAAAAATGAGTGTTATATTACTAAAGTTTTTTTGAGGTGATGGTATGCCGAATATAAAACCGATTTCAGATTTACGTAATTATTCTGAAGTATTGCGTGATGTTGCTATAGATAGTCCTGTATTCTTAACTAAAAATGGTAGAGGCCGATATGCAATTATGGATATTCAAGATTATGAACGTGTAATGGCTACGATAAAACTTATGGGCGCTTTAGAGACAGGTCGCAAATCTGGTGAAGAACAAGGGTGGATTTCATCAGAGCAACTAAAGAGTGAATTGGGGATTTAACTATGGATCATCAAATTAGTTATGCACCAAAAGCACGAGAAGATTTGCTTAAAATAAAATCCTTTATAGAAGAAGAAACCGGGGATATTGAGTTAGCTAAGAAAACTATTTCGGATATAGTGACTACGAATGATTCTTTAAGAGCTTTTCCAGAAATGGGACAGCGATTATTGATAAACATGGGAAGTAAAATTGAATATAGATATTTGCTTTGTCATAATTATTTAAGTTTTTACCGTTATTTAGATCGGACTATTTATATTGATAGAATATTAAATAGTAGACGTGATTATCTTAAAATACTATTGGATGAAGTACATTAGTTTTTAAAGGCACCATCATTAATAGATGGTGCTATAAAATGATTTTAATAGTAACATGAAGATGCGTGAACACTCTTTATAATTTGAATGCATTGTGATTTAATGATATAAAAGTAAGATTTTATTTAATTTTAATCTGTAATTGAAAGAGAGAAGGCATTCATTATAAAATTATTTGGAGGGAACTAACATGAAATTTCTAGATCAATTGGGAGATGCGGTAAAGGACGTAAAAGAATTAGCTAAATCCAAGGCTAGTGTTGTGAAAGATTTAACTGCTGACGCAGCGCAAGAAGTAAAGGTATTGGCTAAAGAAAAGGCGGCAGATGTAAAGGCTAAATCCGCTGATGCGGCGCAAGAAGTAAAGGGCTTAGTTAAGGAAAAGGCGGCGGATGTAAAGGCGAAATCGGCTGATGCAGCACATGATGTAAATGAATTGGTAAAAGCAAAGTCTGCAGATGTGGCAAAAGATTTAGAAGCTACCCTTAAGGTAAAGGCTGAAGAGCTAAAACAAAAGGCTAGAGAAGTAAAAGATATAACTGCTGATGCGGCTAAAGATATTACTGAAACCGTTAAAGAAAAATCTGCAGGGGCGGCAAAAGATATTAGAGCGAAAGTTGCTGAAACAACTAGCGAAGATAAAACTTCAGGAAAATAAAAATGAGAATGACTTAATATTTCTTAGTTGGGTATTAAGCCATTCTTATTCTATTTTTAACACCAAGAGAACAGGTAGATCTAGATTTTAGCTATTTAATTGATTTAGCATGTATTGATAATAGATTAAGACGAATCAGGCTATACTTGATTTGGGTATTAAGAAATCTTTCTAGGAGGACATCATGGATTTAAAAGAAGTAAACTTACTTTCAAAAGAAATAAGAAATAAATATTTTGAACTAGAAAAAGAGATACATGGTTCTGTTTGGTCGGTAGAAGAAGATGCGTTGGCATTTTTAACTGATGCGGGCTTAGTGGGGCGATTGACTATGGATAATCAAGGTCGTTGGCCTAGTGCAGACAAAGAATTGTTACCATCTAAAATCGGTGAATGTGTATGGTGGTTAGCAATCCTTGCGGAACGCATGGATCTAAGCTTTGAGGAATGTGTAGAAACGTTTCTCACTGAAAGATTAAAAAATCTGAAGTGAGTTTATATAAGTCGAGATATTACTTTTAACCGTCATGCGTGCAAAAGTCCTCGAAGAGTGATAAAATATAGATTATATATTCATTTTTAGAAAAGAGGCTATTATGGAACGGATAAAGGATCTCGTGTACACCCATGATCAGGGTGGACAGTTTAGATGGGTAACGGTGAGCACCTTAATGCTTGCGTTGGGTACAATTTTGCACTTGGTGAGCCCTAGTTTTGCAGGAATTACACCAAACTGGATGATTGCAGCGTATTGCGTAGCGATTTTGCTGACAAAGCCAAGTGTTTCTCAAACATTAGGGATTGGTTTAGTAGCGGCCTTGATTGAGGTGTTGACATCAAAATCTGGTTTCCCATATGGTAACTTGTTATCCGAACCAGCTGGTGCATTGGTGATAACATTTATTTCTCGTACCATGACATCTATGAAAATCGGTAAAATTGGTTCCTTTGAAATCACGCCGATTGTAGGTTCATTCTTTACGACTGTTGTATCTGGTGGTATTTTTGTTACGTTATTATGGCAAATTGCAGGCTTGCCTAATAATGTATATCTTTATGCTATGTGGCCTCTTGTGTTAGTGGTAGCGGCTGTAAATGCAGCGATTACACCAGTGTTGTACATTCCGGCTCAAAAGATGTTCGCTAAGCGAGGCATGTTGCCTACCGGTAATTCAGAATCTAGTAATCATAGTCATTTGGTGATCAATCCTGAACGAGAAGCGAAGATTTCCATTGAGCATTTGAACTATTACCATCCTAAGGCGACTGCGCCTACGTTAAAGAACATTAACCTCGATGTGCATGATGGTGATTTCCTTGTTGTAACAGGTCCTGCCGGTTGTGGTAAAAGTACGCTTTGCATGGCCATGGTTGGGGCGGTGCCAAAATTTTATGGCGGTCGTCTAGAAGGTATGGTATTCGTAGATGGTAAGGCTACAACGCAATTATCGATTCCTGAGTTAGCAAATCATGTTGGCGTTGTTCTTGCCGATTATGATACACAACTCGTAACGATGACGGTTCGCGAAGAAGTAGCCTTCGCTATGGAAAACCGTGGTTACGATCGAGCAACCATCGATGCTCGTTGTGCAGAGGTGTTTAAACAAGTTGGTATTGAAGGCCTTGAGGATCGTAAAATTACGAGTTTGTCAGGCGGTCAACGTCAACGTTTGGCGATTGCTTCTGTGTTGGCAACCAATCCCTCTGTCCTCATTCTTGATGAACCAACGAGTTCTCTTGACCCAGATGGGACAGCCGAACTATATCGCCTCGTTGGTGATTTAAACCGCAATCATGGTATCACTGTTGTGGTTATCGACCATGATTTGCATGCCGTATTGCCATATGCTAATCGCATGGCGCTTATGGTGGATGGTGAAATCGTATGTGATAGCGATGTGGCTACAACATTGGAATACATGTACAATCATAATATTTATGTAGAAGCATTGCCATCCGTATTTACAACGTATATGGAATTGGAAAAGGCTGGTTATCATAGCGATGAACCTTGGCTTAGTATCGAATCGGCTATTAAGGGCCTTCATCACATCGAAATGGCTAAGGCCATCGATCGTTCTCGTTATGAACATACAAGTGATGCTGGTGAAAGCCAAGTCCAATATAGTAATCATGTAGGTGAAAGTACAGGAGGTGGCGCACATGCTTAAGGTAGAAAACTTACGATTTGGCTATGTGCCTACCGTAGATATTTTTAGAAATGTAAACTTTACCATTCGTGAAGGCGAATTTATTGCCGTTGGTGGTAAAAATGGTTGTGGTAAAACGACGATTACCCGTCTCTTAGTAGGCCTCGAAAAGGCTGCTGAAGGCCACATCCGTTATAACGGCAAGGATATTACATCTATGCCACCATCTAAACGCGGCCAATTTATTGGGTATGTATTCCAACAACCAGATCGCCAAATGTTTAGACCTACTGTGGCTACAGAGGTGGCGTTTGGTCCTGAATCCTTGGGACGTTCTAAAGACGAGGTTACACACATTGTGGACGAAGTGTTAGATCGCTGTGGTATCAGTCATTTGCGTGACGAGTATCCGCCTACATTGCGTCGCGGTGAAAAGCAACGCGTTGCTATTGCATCGGCGTTGGCGATGCAGTCCAAAATCCTCATCCTCGATGAACCTACAAGTGGTCAAGATGGGAAGGAAACAAAAGAATTGTTAGCCTTGCTCCGTCAGTTGAATAGTGAAGGCATTACGATTTTATTGATTACTCATGACATGGAAATCATGGCGGCTGAATGTTCTCGTGCCATCATCATGGGCCATCGGACTGTGTCCTTTGATGGTACACCAGAAGAATTATTTTCAAAATCTACCGATGAATTACATGATCTTGGTCTTACAAAACCACCAAGTGTAGAGCTTTCACAAGCGGTACCAGGACTAGGCTACTGCAAATCGATGGATGAATTACGGACGCGCCTTATCGCGCAATTGGCAGAATAGGAGGGGACCATGGAACGATTAGTACCATTAACAAAAATTTTGATGACCCTCGCTGTATCCGTATGGGCCATTTTCTTAAGAGACTGGATGTCATTGATGGCATTGGTTGTTGTAGAATTAGTAGCGCTCTTGTTGATCGGCTTATTATGGAAACAATACAAGGCCGTATTTGCTTTAATCGTATTCGCCATATTCTTAGGCGTTGTTCAATACTTAGGTAGCGGAGACGTTGTATCTGCTGTTGTATCCGGCCTTCGCATGTTAGCCATGACGCTTGTATTTATTGCACTCTTGGCAACGACGAAGTTACAAGATTTAACAGCGGCCCTCGTAACACAATGTAAAATTCCTTATGAATATGCATTTATGTTTACTGCAGCTCTTCGCTTTGTACCTGATTTTATTGGTGAAAGCAAGGCTGTACAAGAGGCGCAATCCTGCCGAGGTCTTTCTTTAGAAGGCAATATCTTTAAACGCATGAAATCCTATGGTTCTGTTATCCAACCATTGCTGCTAAAATCCTTAGGCCGTTCTGAAACGATGGCATTGTCCTTGGAACTTAGAGGCTTTGGTGGCAAGACACATAGCTTTGCCGCATCCGTAGGCCTTAAACTATTAGACTATATAGTCATTGTTGCGTTAGTTGTAGTTACGCTTATTCTATTTGGTGTACTGTAGAGATATAATTGACTATCTTCTATTACTAGTCAGTGTTTTATATTTATGATATACTACAAATAGGTAGTGAAGCGTACAAAATTACCTACAATATAACAAAAAAAGGACGAGTTGCAGCTCGTCCTTTTTCTTGCTTATTTTTTTGTCTTATTGTTGAGCCAATAGTTATAGGTAGTTACAACTAAAGCTACAATAAGCGGGGCAAGCAAGGTACCCCAAAGCGTACAAAATAACGCCTCCAATATAACACCTCCTTTCTTCTGGAGGTTCTTTTATTATATCATTTTATAGACATAAACTGATAATTTATATAATAATATAAATTATTTTAGAGGAATATATGAGTGAATTAATAATTCGATCAATTACAAAAGATGATGTGTTTGCTTGTTTATCTATTTACAACTACGAGGTTGAACATGGCGTAGCCACCTTAGACCTCGAAGCACGCACACTAGAAGAGTGGCATGAGTGGTATAATGCTCACAGCGATGAGCATCATCCTATCATTGTAGGCACCATTGATGATGTAGTAGTAGGGTATGCATCGCTTTCACCATATCGATTAAAGGATGCTTTCAAAAGTACTGTAGAATTATCCATATATATTCACAAAGATTACCGTGGCCAAGGTGTGGCAACACAGTTGATGGAACGTATTTTAGAGACGGCCAAAGCGGATACGATGATTCATAATGTAGTATCTGTTATTACAGCAGGCAATGAAGAAAGCACAAAATTACACAATCGATTCGGCTTTACCTATTGTGGGCTTACCCCTGAAGTTGGTTTTAAACATGGAAAATATCAGGATACCGAAACTTACGCATTATTGGTATAATAATAGATATTAAATCATTCATATATTCGTGGGGTTGCGGATTATATGTTACGCATAGACAGGGGTTAAGTAAGTTATGATAAATATGAAAGCAGAACGGCAATTCATAGGCAATAGTACGTATCGTAGCCGATTGGTGGATGGTCATTTTCATACTGAATTATGTCCACATGGTAGCGGTGATAGAACGGCATTGATGATTGAAAAAGCCATTGAATTGCGCATCGAAAAGGTGTGTTTAACAGAGCATGCTCCGTTACCAAAGGCCTTTGAGGCAGAGTACGGTGGTGACAAGGTTGCTTATGACACGGCGTCTCTTAAACTCAATCAAGTGGATTCCTATCTCGAATTAGGACGTGAATTACAACGTGCCTATGGTACGCATATCGATATTTCCCTTGGCTTTGAGGTGGATTATATCCCTGGTTTTGAAAGCGACATTCAAGACTTTCTTGATCGCTATGGTCCATTAACAGATGATAATATTTTGTCTGTTCACTTTATGGATGGCGTAGGTGGCAAATACTACTGTGTTGACTATAATACAGAGGAATTTGAAAAGGGCTTTGGTCCTTGGATTTCTAATCAAAGTGAATTGTACTATAAATACTTTAGTATCATTCGCCAAGCGGTGCGTGCTGATTTGGGTGCCTATACGCCAAAACGAATCGGTCATTTTGATTTAATTAAGAAATACCAACACCATTTCGGTTTTGAACACCATTTAGATAAACGAAATGCTCAATTAGTGAGCGATATATTACATATTATGCGCGTTCAAGGTAGAGAACTAGACTATAATATGAGTGGATTCTTTAAACCTGATTGCGGTGAAATGTATCCAAGCCGTTTTATTCAAGGGATAGCTGCCATTATTGGTGTGCCCTTTGTGCTAGGATCTGATGCGCATAGCGTAGCAGATGTAGCAAAGGTTTGGGACTAGATATATTATTTGATTATGATATAATAAAGACAAGAAGAGCCAATTAACGTTGTGGAATGCGTTAGGCTCATCTCCAAAAAATAGAAAAATGAGAAATGGCCTAATGTCCCTTACGGGGTGTTAGGTCATTCTTTTTAGTAATTTATACTTCAGTATAAGTAGTAAAATATGAATATTTTATTGACTTTTTTTTCTATAAGTATTATTATAATTTCATGCTTTAGCGTGATAAAGTGATAAA
Source organism: Veillonella sp. ACP1 (assembly GCF_000286635.1). NCBI lineage: Bacteria > Bacillati > Bacillota > Negativicutes > Veillonellales > Veillonellaceae > Veillonella > Veillonella sp. ACP1. The sequence continues at coordinate 131,998 of NZ_ALKL01000024.1, forward strand.
ATCAAAAAGAATCTATATATTTTAAATAGTAATATTAGCATGGTTTATAGAAAGGATGATCCTCATGGTACAGAAACAGTTGCCTACAGGTTTTCGTGATGATATAGGTGCTGTGGCGGAGCGCAAGGATGATGTGAGTCAATACTTACTAAGTCTTTGCCGCAATCGTCAGTATACAAAAATTTCTACACCCCTTGTAGAATACAAAGATGTGTTTAATGGTTACACATTAGGCCGTGGTCAACATATGTACGAATTCTTTGGTAGTTCTGATGCATCCGTGGTTATCCGCCCTGATTTAACCATGCCAATCGGTCGTTTCTTGGCGACTACGAATATTGAATTGCCTCGCAAGTTCTACTATCTTGGCGATGTGTTGATGAAAAATAAGCAACATCGCGGCGATATCAACCAAGTTACACAAGGTGGCATCGAAATGGTCGGCTATGAAGGTATTGATGCCGAGCTAGAATGCTTTGCCATCATTAAAGAGGTGAATGAATCACAGCTCAATAATACCTTATTATTAGAAATTGGTGATGCTCGTTTCTCCCGTGCTATCACCGATGCATTGGGCTTGACCGATGGGGAACGGGCAGATTTGCTCGATGCGTTATTTACAAAGTATTTGCCACGCTATAACGAATTGATTAGTGAATTTAAAAATAATGCATTGTATCCATTCCTTACGATTTGGCCTCGCTTATTCGGCACTGTAAATGATATTAAAAATGAGCTTAGTCAAGTCATCTTGCCTGCAGGGGCACAACGTATTTTAGATAGCCTTATGGATCTAGCGGGACAAATTGAAGCGACTGGTCAACAAGTTCGCATTGATGTGTCTACAGAACCACTTCAATCCTATTACACAGGCCTTACCTTTAGAGGTTATGTAGATGGCGTATCTCAATACATCGTCAGCGGTGGTCGCTATGATGGTCTCTTATCTGGATTTGATGGCACACCGATGCCATCCGTTGGTATGGCTTTCAACATCGATGTCCTTACAGATGTGCTTATGCAAGGTGAAAGCAACATTCAAGATAATGGTAAATTGCGAATCGCCTTGACAAAGGGGCGCGTTGAAAAGGATTTTATTCCACTCTTAGAGTCCTGTGGTATTGACTGCGAACCATTACGCAACAAAGCGCGCAAGTTGATTATTCCATTGGGGGATTCGGTAGAGGTTATCTTAGCGAAGGGCCCTGATGTAACGACATATTTGAATAATGGTGTCGTTGATTTAGGCATCGTTGGTAGTGATGTACTGGATGAACAAGACAATACATCTTATGAAATGCTAGATTTGAAAACGGGCCAATGCCAATTTATCTTGGCCTCCTTAGAAGGGTATAATCCGAAGGAAGGCCGTCGTCAACGGATTGGTACAAAATATCCAACCATTACAAAACAATATTTCGGATCCCAAGATGTAGAAATCATTAAAATCGAAGGTTCCGTTGAATTGGCGCCCCTCGTAGGTCTGGCCGATGCCATTGTAGATATTACGGAAACGGGTACAACGCTACGAGAAAATAATCTTAAAATCTATGATTGGCTCCAACCAATCTCAACGCGCCTTGTGGCGAATCCATTGGCATTAAAACAAAAAAGAAATACCATCTTTGCTTTAATTGACCAATTACAAGCTGCTATCGGTAAGAAATAAATGTACTGTATCGATAAGAAATAAATATACTATATCGAGAAAGAAATAGAAATATACTCTATCGTGATATAATGAGAAACGTTTACAATAGAAGTATAGACATACATAGTTTGAAATGAGGACATACAATGAAAATTTACAAAGAATCTCTTGATGCAATGCTTAGCATTGTCCGCCAATATACACAACAAACAACAGATATGGAAATTGAACGCCGCGTGTACGATATTATCGAAAACGTGCGTGCTAATGGCGATGCAGCACTCCGTGAATATTCTGAAAAATTCGATGGCGTAAAACTAGATGATTTCAAAGTGGATCAATCTATCATCGATGCGGCATGGGACAATTTACCAGAAGACTTGAAACACGCTTTATTGGTAGCAAAGAAAAATATTACCGAATTTCACAGCCGTGAAATAGAACAAGGCTTTGTAGATATGGATACACCGGGCATTACACGTGGTCAAAAGGTAACGCCATTGGCTCGTGTTGGTCTCTATGTTCCAGGTGGCACAGCGGCATATCCATCTACCATTATGATGACTGCATTGCCTGCAAAAATCGCTGGTGTTAAGGAAATTATCATGGTAACACCTCCTCAAAAGGATGGCATTAATCCTGCTGTGCTAGGCGCTGCAAAACTTGCTGGTATTGATGCGGTATACCAAGTGGGTGGTGCTCAAGGTGTTGCGGCTCTTGCGTATGGTACTGAACAAATTCCAAAGGTAGATAAAATCGTAGGTCCTGGTAACATTTATGTGGCCACTGCCAAGCGCCAAGTATTTGGTCAAGTTGATATCGACATGATTGCAGGTCCTAGTGAAATCGGTATCATCGCTGATGAAAGTGCTAATCCAGTACATCTTGCTGCGGATTTATTATCTCAAGCAGAACATGATCCACGAGCTCGTGCCATCATGGTTACCAATAGTGAAAAACTAGCTAACCTCGTATCTGATGAGGTAGAACGCCAACTTTCACAATTACCTCGTGAAAGCATTGCTCGTCCAGCTATCGAAAACAATAGCTATATTGCTGTTATGGATAGCGTAGAAGATATGTTTACCGTGATGAACGAAGTAGCGCCAGAACATTTGGAAATTCAATTACCGGACCCTATGGAATATATGAGTATGGTAGAAAATGCGGGCTCCGTATTCCTTGGCAGATATGCCTCTGAGCCATTGGGCGACTATGTAGGCGGTACAAATCACGTATTACCTACGAGTGGTACTGCAAAATTCTCGTCCCCACTTGGTGTGTACGATTTCGTAAAACGCATTTCCTTTACTCAATTTAGCCGTGAACGCTTACAAGAGGTGGCGAAGGATATTACTACTTTGGCTCGTACAGAAGGTCTTGAAGCACATGCTCGTGCTATTGAAGTGCGCTTTGAAAAATAATTGTATGGATGGGAACGCCTTAAAGGGCTTCCTTAATGATAAGAGGATACTATGATGAGAACAAATCGGTCAGCTACGGTAACTCGTAAAACGGGTGAAACAGATATTACAATTACACTTACCCTAGATGGAAATCAGGACATTCACATCGATACAGGCATCGGTTTTCTTGATCATATGCTCCATTTGTTGGCTAAGCATGGTCGTTTTGGCCTTGCTGTAAAAGCCGTAGGCGATACGTACGTGGATGCGCATCATACGGTAGAGGATATTGCATTGACCTTAGGGCAAGCATTGACACAGGCTCTTGGTGACAAGGCGGGTATCGAGCGTTATGGCGACGCGTGGGTGCCTATGGATGAAGCGTTGACACAGGTTGTTATCGACCTTAGTGGCCGTCCATACCTCGTGTTTAATGGTGAGTTTACGACTCCTGTATTGGGTGGTAATTTTGAAACAGAATTGGTAGAGGATTTCTTCCAAGCCTTGGCTGTGAGTGGTGCTATGAACTTACATGTGCGCAACGAATATGGTCGCAATACGCATCATATTATTGAAAGCATGTTTAAGGCTACGGGCCGTGCATTGCGTAAGGCGGTTACCATTAACCCAGACATTCAAGGTGTGAATTCTACAAAGGGTATGATTTAATAAAGCCCTTATGAATGGTGAAAGCAGGGCCACATAAGGCTCGTGAATAGAGGAGATACTATGATTTTTCCAGCTATAGATTTACAAGATGGTCGCAGTGTACGCCTATATAAGGGTGATTTTGCAAAGGAAACCATCATCAATCCAAATCCGGTTGACCAAGCATCTCAGTACGAGGCTGCTGGCGTTGGCGCTTTGCACCTCGTCGACTTAGATGGCGCAAAGGCGGGGAAACCAGTTAATGTGGATATCGTTAAACGCGTGCGCGCTGCATTTACAGGTGTGTTAGAAATCGGTGGCGGTATTCGTGATAAAGATGCGGTAGACTTATATTTAGAAATGGGTGTCAATCGCGTTATTCTCGGTTCCGTAGCCCTTAAGAATCCTGAATTGACGAAACAGGTTATCGCAGAATACGGCCCAGAACGCATCGTTATCGGTGTAGATGGTAAGAATGGTAAGGTCGCTGCGGAAGGTTGGCTCGACCAATCTGATGTACCTATGACCGACCTTATCGGTGCTATGGTGGCAGCCGGTGCTAAGTATTTTATCGTTACCGATGTGGACCGAGATGGCACTATGCAAGGTGCTAATGAAGACCTATTGGGTTCCTTACAAGATCAATTCCCTACGGCCCGTATTGTTGCATCCGGTGGTGTCCGCAATTTAGAGGATATTAAAAACCTTGAACAACGCGGTGTAGTAGACAGTATTGTAGGCAAGGCCTTGTATGAAGGCACTATTACATTAGAGGAAATTGCTGCGTTTAATAAGGAGAATGCATCATGTTAGCAAAACGGATTATTCCTTGTTTAGACGTAGATAATGGTCGCGTAAAAAAAGGTGTTAACTTTGTAAACCTCGTTGATGTAGGGAGCCCTGTTGATATTGCTGCTACCTATGAGGAGCAGGGCGCCGATGAGCTCGTATTTCTCGATATTACGGCTACGGTGGATAGACGTACGACAATGCGCGATGTGGTGACAGATATTTCAAAACATGTGTTCATGCCCCTCACCGTAGGTGGTGGCATTAAAACGGTGGATGATATGAGCGCGCTATTGAAAGCTGGCGCCGATAAGGTATCGCTTAATTCAGCGGCTTTAGCGCGTCCAGAACTCATTAGTGAAGGCGCTCAAAAGTTTGGCAACCAATGTATGGTAGTAGCCATTGATGTAAAAACGGATCCAGAGACGGGTAAATGGTATGTGTATACCCATGGTGGTCGCAAGCGTAGCGATTGGGAAGCCCTTGCGTGGGCTAAAGAAGCTGTGAGCCGTGGCGCTGGTGAGTTACTTGTAACGAGCATGGATAAGGACGGCACTAAATCCGGCTTTGATATTAAACTATATAAAGCCTTGGAAGAGGTCGTAGATGTACCAATTATCGCCTCCGGTGGTGCAGGTACGGTACAGCATTTTATCGATGTATTCACCGAAACTGGTGTTACCGGTGCGCTAGCAGCGTCTATATTCCACTTTGGTGAAATTAGCATTCCCGATTTAAAATCACAATTGAAGGCAGCGGGCATTGCTGTTAGATAGGGTAGGAGATTGTAGCATACATGAAACCAGACTTTAATAAGGGTGGCGGCCTATTACCGACGGTCGTTCAAGATAATACAACAAAAGCAGTGCTCATGGTGGCGTGGATGAACGAAGAGAGCTTTCACAAAACATTGGAGACAAAGGAAACTTGGTTCTGGTCTCGTTCTCGCCAAGAACTTTGGCATAAAGGCGGTACCAGTGGCAATGTGCAACACGTGGTGGATATGAAGCTCGATTGCGATGGCGATACATTACTGGTTCTCGTCAATGCGGAAGGGCCTGCATGTCATACAGGAGCGGTGAGCTGCTTTTTTTACGATGTAGAAGCGTAGAAATATACAAAATATGAGGTGAGATGACGCATAGGCGTTAGCTTTCACAAAGGAGAAGAACAATGGCCAATCAACAAACATTAGAAGAATTATACGCCATTATCAAAGGGCGCAAGGAAACTCCAAAGGAAGGATCCTATACGAATTACTTGTTCGACAAGGGACTCGATAAAATCTTGAAGAAGGTGGGCGAAGAAGCAACAGAAGTTGTCATCGCTGCTAAGAACGAAGACCCACAAGAACTAGTCTATGAAACAGCAGACGTACTCTATCATTTGCTCGTGCTATTAGTAGAAAAGGGCGTTCCTTACGAAGCCATCTTAGAAGAGTTGGCAAGCCGTGAAGGCGTCATCAGCAAAACACAGGAACGCAAAGCGATTACAGATTTGTAAGGAGTAGAGTATGAAGAAGATTATTGGCCAATTAAAGCCGTATGTACCAGAAGAACCGGCAGAGTCCGTTAAAGCTCGCCTCGGCGTGGAGCGCCTTGTGCGATTGTCAGCCAATGAAAATCCTTATGGTACATCGCCAAAGGTTCGCGAAGCAGTATTAGATTATGTTACGAACAATGATGCCAATCTATACCCTGATGGCAATGCATCATCCTTGCGAAGCGTCCTAGCGGATTATTGGAAGGTAGCAGAAAATCAACTTGTTATTGGCGTCGGTCTTGATGAAGTGATTTCCATGGTAAATAAAACATTTATCAATGCCGGTGATTCTATCGTCATCAGCGTTCCTGCTTTTTCTGAATACGGCCTTAACGGCCTCGTAGAAGGGGCGGTCATTCGCGAGGTGCCATGCATCGAAGCCACAGGTCAATACGATTTTAAGGCGATGCGCCAAGCCGTAGATACTACGACGCGCCTCGTATGGATTTGCAATCCAAACAATCCAACAGGGACCTATGAAACTGTTGAAGATATTCGTAACTTTATCAGTACATTGTCAAAAGATGTGTTAGTCATCATCGACGAAGCTTATATCGATTTCGTAACCTCCGTAGAGGTACCAACGGCACGAGCTTTGCTTGATGAATTTCCTAATGTATTTATTATGCGCACCTTCTCTAAGGCCTATGGCCTTGCCAACTATCGCGTAGGCTATATGATGAGTAGCGCTGAATTAGCGAACTATATTCAAACCATTCGCTTGCCATATAATTTGAATACCTTGTCCCAAGTGGCTGCTGAGGCTGCCTTTGGCGATCGTGAATTTTTGCGCAGCACCATAGAGAAGAATGCTGCAGAACGCGCCTTATGGGAACAAACGTTGGATGAAGTGGGCGGCACTTATTATAAGAGCGGTGCTAATTTTATCTTTATGTCCGTACCTAATGCGGATAGCCTTGCTGATGAATGGCTCGCTAAGGGCTATCAAGTACGTCGTGGACAACGAGATAATTGGTTGCGTGTAACATTACCACCTGCTAGTGATGGTGCTATTATGCGCGCTATTTTGAAAGAGTATATGGCTCGTCAATAATGTAGGTCATTTATATAGCGATGTACATTGCGACGTATGTTGCTATTTACATAGGCGTAAAAGAAAGGATGTCACTATGATTGCCATAATTGATTATGATGCGGGCAATACATTTAATGTACAAAAAGCATTACAACATATCGGTCTTGATGCGGTATTGACCGCTGATCGAGATACCATATTGGCTGCTGATGGTGTGATTCTACCGGGTGTCGGCGCCTATGCATCGGCTGTTTCCGTCCTTCGTGAGCGCGGTCTTATCGATGTTATTCATGAGGTGGTGGAGCGCAACATACCCTTGCTTGGTATTTGTTTAGGGATGCAGCTTTTGTTTGATGAATCTGAAGAGTATGGACCGACTCCCGGATTAGGTATTATACCGGGCACTGTGAAAGCCATTCCTAATAACCTCGGCCTTCGTGTACCTCATATGGGGTGGAATCAAAATACACTATGTCGTAAAGACAGTGCTTTTTCTGATGTATCTGATAAATATACATATTTTGTGCACTCTTATTACGTGGATACCGATTCTCAATATATTACAACAACTGCAGACTATGGGATTAAGGTACCGGGCATTGTTGAGAAGGGGAATGTCTATGGCATGCAGTTTCATCCTGAGAAAAGCGGAGCTGTAGGGCTTAATCTGCTACGAACCTTTGGAAATATCATAGTAAAAAAATAAAATAGTCTTCGATATATGCTTTTAACGAATAATGAGTATCTAGAATGAGAAAGTGTAAATTGACATATTTTTGTTTAGATATACAATGAGTATGTAAGTACTCATCAATTTATAAGCTAAAGTGGCATTGGAGACCTAATTTTATTAGAAATGTTTATTCGGCACCTCCGATGTCACGTACATTGGAGGTGTTTTTATGGTTATGAATGGTATTTACTTAGTTATAGCCTCCGCGTGTATTCTAATTTTAGCGTACCGCTTTTATGGGGCTTTCATAGCGGCCAAGGTGCTGACACTTGATCAGTATCGTCCAACGCCGGCTATGGTCCACAATGATGGTCACGATTACGTGCCAACAAACAAATGGGTAACATTTGGTCATCACTTTGCAGCGATTGCTGGTGCAGGTCCTCTTGTAGGTCCTGTTATCGCAGCTCAATTCGGGTATTTGCCTGGCGCATTATGGATTCTCATTGGTTCCGTACTCGCCGGTGCTGTGCATGACATGGTTATCTTATTTGCGTCCGTTCGTTATGATGGCAAATCCATCGCGGATATTGCCCGCGAAGAAATCAGTAAATTTGCTGGTTTCGGTGCTATGCTTGCTACATTGTTCCTATTGATTATCACACTTGCTGGTATGGCCGTAGTAGTAGCCAACGCATTGCATAACTCCCCTTGGGGTTTCTTCTCCGTATTTGCTACAATCCCAATCGCTATTTTCATTGGTATTTATTTGAAATGGTTGCGTCCTGGTAAAATTCAAGAAGCAACTGTTATTGGTGTAGCATTGATCTTCGCAGCTATCATCTACGGTCCAAACGTAGCGGCTAGCGAATATGCTTCTTGGTTTACATATGATTTGCAAACCATCGAAATCATGCTTGCAGTCTATGGCTTCTTTGCAGCAGCATTGCCAGTATGGTTATTGCTTGCTCCTCGTGACTACTTGTCCACATACCTTAAAATCGGTACAATCGGCGCATTGGCTCTTGGTATTATCATCGTAATGCCTGAAATTCAAATGCCAGCTGTTACCCCTTACATCTGGGGCGGCGGTCCTGTATTGAAAGGTTCTGTATTCCCTTACATCTTCATTACTATCGCATGTGGTGCGTTATCTGGTTTCCATACAGTAATTGCTACAGGTACAACACCTAAAATGCTTACTAATGAAAGAGAAATCTTACCTATCGGTTATGGTGCGATGTTAACAGAAGGCTTCATCGCTATGATGGCGTTGATTGCAGCCACTGCATTACATCCAGACGATTACTTTGCTATTAACTCCACAGTAGAATCCTTTAAAGCGCTCGGCCTTCAAGTTCATGAATTACCAGCATTGTCTGCAATGGTTGGTGAAGACTTGATGCACCGTCCTGGTGGCGCTGTATCCCTTGCAGTAGGTATGGCTCATATCTTCTCTAAATTGCCTAATATGGATCACTTGTTGGGTTACTGGTATCACTTCTGTATCATGTTCGAAGCCTTGTTTATCATGACTTTGATCGATGCTGGTACTCGCGTAGGTCGTTATTTGCTTCAAGAACTATTAGGTCATTTCCATCCTAAATTCAACGACCAACACTGGGCTCCTGGCGTATATGGTTGTGCAGCTTTGATTTGTATTTTGTGGGGCTATCTAGTTCTACAAGGTAACATCGGTATTATCTGGCCTCTATTCGGCGTATCTAACCAATTATTAGGTACTATGACATTGGCCGTAAGTACTACCGTTATTATGCGACTTGGCCGCAAACGTTATGCATGGGTTACAGGTATTCCTTGTATTCTAATGGCTATCGTGGCTATCGCTGCAGACTTTGAAAACGTATTTAACAGCTACATTCCTGCTGGTAAATGGATCCTAGTAGCGTTCAGTGCTGCTATGTTCCTCATGATCCTCATTGTATTGGTAGAGGCTGTACGCAGCTGGATTCGCTTGTCTAGCATGCCTCAAGATTATCGTACACAAGCTGAAATTGAAGCTGAAAGCCTTGTGAAATACGGTAAAGAAGTAAAAGCATAATTCTGATTTGCTATACTATACGAACACGCACTCACATTAGTGGGTGCGTGTTCTATTTGTTTGAGTGTCAATTAAGATACATTTGTCATTTCATATATTCTATAGAATTTATTGACATATAGTTAGAAATGCTATAGGATGTAAGTAAAGATGTATTTCAACAATAAAATAGTTAGGTAACGGTGCCTAGTTTTCAGAATATTCTGAGACTAGGTGCTTTTTTTATGAAAGGAGTCTATTATGATAGGTATCGATACAGGTAATACAGCATGGATACTCATAGCGGCTGCTATGGTGTTTTTCATGACACCAGGGCTTGCCTTATTTTATGGAGGTATGGCACGGAGTAAAAACGTACTTAGCACTATCATGCAGAGCTTCTTTCTAATCGGTGTGATTTCTGTAGAATTTATGCTCATAGGCTACACATTGATCTTTGGTGACGATGTACATGGTATTATTGGTAGCCTCAATAAAATTGGTCTTATGGGCACAGAGAATAGCATCATGGAAGGTGCGAATATTCCAGAAATGGCATTTATTGCATTTCAATGTATGTTTGCTATTATCACACCAGCCATTATGAGCGGTTCTATTACGGGACGTATGCGTTTTGCACCCTTTGTTGTATTCGCTGTGATTTGGTCCGTACTCATTTATAATCCTATGGCTCATTGGGTATGGGGCGGTGGATTTCTCGCTAATTTAGGGGCACTCGACTTTGCAGGCGGTCTCGTTATCCATGTATTATCTGGTGTATCAGGTCTCGTACTTTGTTTGCTTTTAGGTCGTCGCCGTGGTTATGGGCGTATGCCAATGTTACCACATCACTTACCAATGACCGTCCTCGGCGGTGCCATGTTATGGTTTGGTTGGTTCGGCTTCAATGCCGGTTCTGCTCTAGGGGCTGGTCCGTTAGCGGCAAATGCAGTGTTGACGACGCAAATGTCTGCTGCTATCGGTATCGTTGGTTGGGTATTGGTAGAACGATATCACCGTGGTAAACCGACCGTGTTAGGCGCTGTATCTGGCGGCGTATCGGGCCTTGTTGCGATTACGCCAGCAGCTGGTTTTGTAACACCTGTAGCGGCGATTCCAATCGGCTTTATCGGCGCCATCTGTTGCTATGTGGCCGTCGCTATTTTAAAGAGCAAGTTTGGCTATGATGATTCTCTTGATGCCTTTGGTATCCACGGTGTAGGTGGTATGTGGGGGGCCATTGCTACCGGTTTATTTGCTACGGTTAGTGTAAATCCTGATGGCGCAGATGGATTGTTCTATGGTGGTAACTTGCTCATTCCTCAATTGATTTCTCTCGTCGTAGCCATTGCCCTTGCTATTATTGGCACAGTTGTCATCTTCAAGGTGGTTAGCTACTTTATGGATATGCGCGTTAGCATTAGTGCCGAATCTTTGGGCATCGACATTAGTGAACATGGTGAAGGTGCATATAATCAATCTGAATTTAAGAGCAGTGGACGTTTTATTACCTCTGACCAACATTCCTTGGTATAAATTGTTTTTGGTGAAAGCTAGCTTTCACAGATGGTACAATAGATGTAATGAAAACGCAGATGAGGTGATACTATGAAACGGATGAAGAAAGTGGATATCATTGCTCGGGCAGAGCAATTAGAAGATTTAAAAGAAGCCTTAAACCGCATTGGCATTCAAGGGATGACGGTGTCCCAAGTGTTTGGCTGTGGATTGCAAAAAGGTCATACCGAGGTCTATCGTGGGCAAGAGTATGCGGTTAATCTCGTGCCAATGGTGAAGGTTGAAACAGTTGTATGTGACGTGCCTGTTGATCTTGTGATGGATACGGCGCGTGATACCTTGCAAACTGGCGAAGTAGGGGACGGTAAGATTTTCGTGTACGACGTAGAAGATTCCATGCGGATTAGAACCGGTACGCGCGGTACGAAGGCCGTTACTGACGATGAGGCTTAAATTTCGCTCGTACTGGAGCAAATATATACAACTATATAAGCGAGGTATACTAGGCATCATTGCATTTATTGGAATTACGGTAGTCATTATCTCCATCTTAGCTACTATTGCGAGTCGAGGCATGGGTGTTATTTTTAATGAGGTAATAGCACGTCAGACCATGATGCGAGGGACTATTACCGTCGCTAGCCTGAGCGCCACCCCATGGGGGACCATATCCTTTGAGGATTTGCAATGGGCTGATGACGATGGACATCAGTTGATGACCGTACCTTCCGGTAAGATACGCGTTAATATGTGGGATGTGATTACTCGTAATTTTAAGGCATCTGCCATACGAGGCATAGAATTAAATGATGCGGTCATTGTAGTAGATTTAGATGACGATAATCGGGTCGATTTTGTGCCTGCTTCTCCTGATATTAATAAACCCTTATCTGAAGTAGAACAGCGACCTAAAGCACCTAAAAAAACGACGCTAGAACGTCAAGAAGAGCTAGGGAAAAAGGTGCGTAACTTTAACTGGAATGGTCAACATATTGATGCGATTGTGAAGCTTTCAGACTGCCAATTGGAAATATTCCAAAAGAATCGACATTATGTGATGAATAATGTTAATGCTCGATTTGATATCGATACAAATCGTGCCATTCGCATGAATCTAACAACTGGTAAATTCGGAGGCACCGCCATTGGGGATGGCCTCACATTGGAAGGCCGTATCGATCTAAAAGATGTACTTAAGCATCGTATGCCTACGCTGAATATGAATCTAAATATTTATGGCGTAGATCCGGCATCCTTAGGATTTGGTGATAGTATTCACGATAAGATGACCTTGCTGACAGCAGTGACGGGGGATATTAATCGGCCCTTTGCATCGGGACGTGTTACCATGCCAATTCTTAGAATCCCTGCACTAACCTTTGAAAATGTGGTAGGCGATGTGACCTATCAAGATGGCATACTGGATTTTAAAGAGGTATATGCGAATGTATTTGGCGGTAAGTTAAAGGCTAAAGGTGTATATAATCTAGATACGAGGGCCTATGAATTAACGGGGGTTGCCACGGATCTAGATAGTAGCATGGCCCTAAAAACACCGGATTTTGCTGTTCCTGTATCGGCGAACCTTAACTTCTCAAGTAAGGGACAGCCTAAAGATATGGTGGCGTGGGGCGATTTTACATCTGGTACAGGTCGTTACATACTCATTCCTATACAATCTATTACGGGACGCTTTCACAATCAAGGACGTCATTTATCGTTCTTTGATGTGAAAGTACATACATCGGTAACAACTATCTCAACGGATGCATTGCATATCGATAATGGCGAATTAACATTGGGGCCATTGAATATTACATCCAATGGGGGGAGTAATTTTGCCATTTATGATGAAAGTACATTTGGCGAGCTTGGGCATACGATGGATGGTATAAAAAATGACATGGCGCAGGCAAATCAGAATATGAAACGCGCTCAAGGTAATAGTCAATCGATGAATCAAGTAGATATCAAACCACCAAGTGATGCAAAAGGCGTTTTAGATGATGCCAAAGAATCAATTAAAGGCTTATCCGATAGCTTGAAATCGATTAAGATTCGATGAAGTTTGAAAATTTTCATGTTCAGCTTATCTCCTAAGTATAAAATGCGAAATGTTATCAAAACATTTGATAACATAGTGGATTATATATGTGTTTTATTAGGAGGTTTCTTATGAGAAAAGCTAAAAAATTATCTATAACACTTATGGCGTCTGTTATGGCTTTAGGCGTTGTAGCATTTACAGCACAACCAGCTAACGCATCTTATGGCTATAAATATACTGATTCTATTCGCCCACCAGTTTTGACACCTACACCATCTACTGGTAGAGCACCTGTGGAACCTGTAGCCACTACAGTTACACCAGCTCCTGCTGCTAAAACTACAACAACAGTAGAGCCTACTAAAACGGCTGGTTCTGTAACAACAGCTAATACTACAAATAATACAGATAAAACAGCACAAGATATTCTTAGCTCTTTGCTTTCCTTGTTGCAAAACTTGTTTAACACTCTATTTAAATAATAGGGGATAAACAAAACGGCGGTCCTTATTGGAACCGCCGTTGTTGCATATACAAAAGCCCTTCGGTTGCGTCCGAAGGGCTTTACTGTTTATATTATTATTTTGTGTTTTTGTCAGTTGTTTGTGTATGTTTAACCTTGATAAGAGGTTCGTCCTTTGCAGCGGATTTTGTGTTGGATTCCACTTTAGAACTCGTTTCTACCTTGGCAGACGTATTATCTGATGGTGGCAAGAATGTACTGATTTCATTTTTGTGAGGCCCGTTCGTATTGGTTGTGGATGCTAGTTGCGCCCGTTGTGGAGCAATGAAAATTTCATCCTTCGTAATTTTTACGTCATTCAATAGTAATTTGAATGCGCTAGGACTTACGAATAATTGACCATCTATCATGCGCGGTGTAGGAAGCATAGATTCAGATGTATCAAGGTTGATGATTTGCAATTTGCCTTTTCTTACGATTTGCGCTTGATCTGGTTGGATGGCTAGTGTAGCAATGCTCATGTCTACCAATGCAGTTTTTGTTGGTGCGTCCCACGCTACCTTATAGCCTAACGCTTCCGATACTTGGCGCAATGCTACGAGCGGTTGGCCATCTACATAGGCCACGTTTTGATGGTCTTTTACAGGTTCTAATACCTTGCCATCTACATTGATGTGATGTTGTGTCGTTACAGATGCAGGTTTTTCTAAATTTTGAGCTGGCGCTGGTGTTTCCATGCCGATTGCTGCATGTGCTGGTTGTGCCATGCCTACTGTGAAAGCTAACGCACCTAGAGCGATGCTAGATAAAATAAGCTGTTTTAGTTTCATAAGGGACCTCCATAAGGTGTTATATTGTTTTGAATATATTAATATTACCAGATGTATATGAATATTTTATTATAAACTTTAATTTCATGCAATTTAAATTAAGCTAGAATAAGTTAATAGTTTGTTTTGTAGGAGTCATAGACATATACTTTGCTAAAAAAATCAACTATGTTATCCTAATGATGTATATAAAATTACTAGTGCATATAGGGTGAAGATTAGAGTCAAGAGAGAAGTAGGAATGTCTTCTAACAATAAAAATTTTTTTAAAGCTATATATATGTTTGTTGTTCTTTTTTTATTGGATGTGGCTCTTGTATACTCACTAGTTCAGTTAGGAAATGGTTCGTATCGTAAGATAGATGCTATAGTCTGTTTTGGGGCTATTAATGCGGTATTTATATATCTAAATTTTGGGGAAATAAAAGTCATTTATAGATATATAAAGGAAGGACGGTTTGGGGAAGGTATAAAAAAGGCTATACGTTTATTGAAATATAGTAAAACAAGTTATTTTACCCGTATATCAAGTATAATTATAGGTATTTGTTTTATTGGTTGGGGCATACAAGTTGAAAGTGGTATATTGATAAAACTAATCGCGTTTACTATTGGTGGTATTAATCTTTGGAGATCAATATAATCATTATTTTAGAACATCTTAAACAATTAATTACGTATATAGAAGCGTAAATATAATGAGGTTGAACCCCCTATGATATAATTAAGTATCGCATGAATTGCCCCATATATTATATTATTTTATAGAAAGAGGTTCCTTATGGCATCCGGCAGATCTGAAAAAGAGTTACAAGGCGTAACGATGTTAGGTCACAAGACCGATTATCCTACTGATTATGCACCACAGGTGTTAGAGGCGTTTGATAACAAACACCCTGATAACGATTATTTCGTTAAGTTTAATTGTCCTGAGTTCACTAGCTTGTGCCCTATGACAGGGCAACCAGACTTTGCGACCATCTATATTTCTTATGTGCCAGATAAGAAAATGGTTGAGTCCAAATCTTTGAAATTATATCTATTTAGTTTCCGCAATCACGGGGACTTTCATGAGGACTGCATTAATATTATCATGAAGGATTTGATTAAGTTGATGGAACCTAAGTACATCGAAGTATGGGGCAAGTTTACACCGCGCGGTGGTTTGTCCATCGATCCATATGCAAATTACGGCAAGCCTGGTACAGAGTGGGAAAAGACGGCGAAAGAGCGCCTTCATTTCCATGATATGCAGCCTGAACGCGTAGCGTATCGTTAAGATGAATTACGAATTTATAGCTGTCATCTCGGCAATCATATTTTGCTTTGTATTTGGCCTATTATTGTCTTTGCATCCAGCAGCGCTCGTCGTTGGTAGTCATAGTTCATTACATACATACAGCCGATGGACACGATGGAGTGCTTATATAGCGTTGATACTATTAGTATTGCGCATCGACATTACTGTAACAGACAGTATGGTGCCGTCTAGCTGGCTGTTTAGTGAATGGTTTCAGCTCGTTACCATTGTTATATTTGCTCTCGTCCTACTACAAACCTTGGGATTCGTAGATTTTACACATGGGGAACGAAATGTACAGTTTCACTATTGGCAAATTGAGCAAGGTTATGGTTCAGAGTCGCGGATGGAACGATATATACACAAGCATCATAATCAAGTAGCAGGGGCGTTGGTAAATTATTGTTATGTTTTATGGATGACATGGCGTTCTATGTGGCCTGCCATATTGATGTTATTCTGGTATAAACTTTGGGCCGTTGAAGTGAATGGCTTGCTTTCACCAATTATATCTAGAAAAGAGCATATGCCAGATGTGGTTTCTTATTTGATATTAGATCCACATATTTTAACGTATACCTTGGCTGGCTTTTTATGGGGCCATATTGTATTGCATGAAGGAAAGAACATCATCTTATATGGTAATAGTAGGGCTTTTCAGTTTGTGTTCTCTAGACTTATAGTTATCGTGGGCAGTCTTTTATGGATAGGAATTGCCGTCGCCATTATGACGGTACCTATTACGTGGGATTCGGTGATTAGCACGCTTGGAAATATACGATAAACTCAGTTATTTCCTATAAACTGCGGGCTTTAAAGACCCTCAAAATTCTTGACAGATATATTCCTAGGTGTTAGAGTAGGAATATATTTATAGAGTGTACAAATGATTATACCCAGTGTATAGTTTGGTAATTATTAAAACCGTGACTTACGCCCTTGGGAGTATCCAAGGGCGTTATATTTTTGATAGACACACTGTTCGTGTAATGAACGTAGATATGGAGTACTTATGATGCAAGGTTTGCGCGAGTTATGGGGCAAAATTCAATATAATATTAAACGCGTCATGGATTCTGACCCAGCGGCCACTAATGTATGGATGGTTATATGGACATATCCTCATATTACGGCTTTGTTCTGGCATTTCTTTGCGCATCGCCTCTATAAGGCGGGGTGGCCTACATTGGCACGCCGTATAGCACTTCATTCTCGTCATGTAACAGGCATTGAGATTCATCCGGGAGCTACCATTGGTCGAGGCTTATTTATTGACCATGGTATGGGCGTTGTTATCGGTGAAACGGCCATCGTCGGAGATAATGTGACATTGTTCCACCAAGTAACATTGGGCGGTATGTCCTCTAAGAAAACAAAACGCCATCCCACCATTGAAGATGATGTTCTCATTGGTACAGGTACAAAAATTTTAGGGGATATTACGATTGGAGCGCGCACTAAAATCGGTTGTAATCTAGTTATAAAACACGATATTCCGAAAGATATGGTTATCTTTGAAACAGATCCGGAAAATATGTATGTTCGGAAACCTAGACGAAAGAATAAAAATGGTGCATCGAATGATAGCCCATATCCTGAAAACTACATAGAATACTATATATAAATAGACTGGCTTAGACCTCTTGCTGTTAGATGCATATCTGATGGTAAGAGGTTTTTTGTTTCATAAAAAAATCATTGAAAAAATCGATAAAGTTATTGACAAGGAAAATCATTATTGTTAATATAATTATGTAATCAATATTGATTACAAATTACATAAATAAATAACAGGTTTAGAAGCCGACAAGATTTGTCCTATATTAGGATAAATTATAATTGAGAATTAAATGAAAAAGGAGTAATTATTATGAAAAACGTACAACAAGTAAATCAATATTTAGCAGATCTTTCCGTATGGAATGTAAAATTACACAATCTTCATTTCAATGTAACTGGTCCACAATTCAAATCTATCCATGAATACTTGGAATCCATTTATGATGAAGCCTTTGAATATTTTGATGCAGTAGCTGAACATGTAAAAATGCAAGGTGAATTCCCATTGGTAAACTCTGTTGAATATGCTAAATTGGCAAAAATCGGTGAATTAGGTCAAGAAGATATTCCTCAACATAAAGTTATCGAAATTTTACTTCATGACTTCAAATATATGAAAGATCAAGCGTCTGCTATCCGTGAAGCAGCTGGTGAAGAAGATAATTTCTTGCTTTCCAACATGATGGAAGACCACATTGAGTATTATGTAAAACAAATTTGGTTCATTGAATCTATGTTGAAATAATTCAATTGACAACGCCTTACTGGGTATGATATGATTACCCAGTAAAGCATGGAGGATTACTCAAGAGGCTGAAGAGGACGGTTTGCTAAATCGTTAGGGCGGGTTACCGTCGCTAGGGTTCGAATCCCTAATCCTCCGCCATGCTGAGACCTCACATCGTCTGATGTGAGGTCTTTTTTATTAACTATACAGTGTAAGGAAAGGGGATAGAGTTGACGTATTCATATCTAATTGCTTATAATAAATTGTATAAAATTTAATTTAAGGAGACATTTATGAATACACAATATACACGTCGATTAACAATGATTCGTCGCGCTCTTGGTGTGGGTGCTCTTTGTTTAGTGGCATCTTTTGGGGTGGCACATGCGGAAGACTTTGCAATTCCTAGTGCCCGTCCCGTGGTAGATGGTATGAGTACTGATGATGTTAAGGTAGTATCTGCTGCACATCCTGGTAGTGCTAACCTTATTACACCAAATGATTGGACCTATAAGGCGTTGAAGACACTGGTAAAACATGGGGCCATTACGGACACACATGGATTTACATTCGATGATAGCACTAGCTATACAAAGGATGAGTTGATGCCCTTGCTTGACGAAGTCGTAGAAAAACGGGAACAAATGAACGACAATGATCGTCAATTTGCGTTGCGTATTTACCAAGAAAACATGCGTGATGTCATGGATTATCGCATTGAACGAGATAAGAAACTCACCGAAGAACGCCGTCAAAAATTAGATGAAAAACGCGTTAAGAAATCTGGTAAAGATGTAAAGGTATCCGAAAAACAACAGGAATCTCTCGATGCGGCCACTGATGAAGTGGCTAAGCCAAAAGAACGGGCGTTAACAGATGAACAAATTAAGGAAAAAATGAAGAAATTCAAGATTGATGATTCTCGTGTAAAGACTAACGGTGATGTTCGTATTCGCTATACAGGTTCCAAGGATGGTAAATCTAAAGCAGATGCACGTGTGCAAACAGAAATGACGTTCACTCTATAATCCCTATAAGGGAATAACATGATTAATTTTCTTAAAAATAAGTTGTTTACCGTCCATCAGAATGGCAAACAACATGTTAGTGAAGTATTTAAATATATCGGACCGGGTATTATTGTAACCGTCGGATTTATCGACCCCGGTAACTGGGCGGCTAACTTAGCAGCTGGTGCTAGCTATGGTTATGAATTGCTATGGGTTGTAACATTATCTACACTTATGCTTATCTTATTGCAGCATAATGTGGCCCATCTAGGCATTGTACGGGGGCAATGTTTAGCAGAATGTGCTTATGAATTCTTACCGAAATGGTTATCTCGTACGGTGCTCAGTACAGCGGGGATTGCAGCCGTAGCCACGGCGCTGGCGGAATTTATTGGCGCTGCCATTGCATTGAAGATGCTGTTCGGCATCCCTCTCGTTATCGGTAGCGTATTAACGGCTATCGTATGCACAATTATGCTCATTACAAACTCCTATAGTAAATTAGAACGTATCATAGCTGGGTTTGTATCTCTTATCGCATTGGCCTACCTTGTGGAGGTCAATATGGTCGATGTTAATTGGGCTGCAGCGGGTATTGGCTGGGTCAATCCGAGCATACCTAACGAATCGATGCTCGTTATCCTGAGCATTTTAGGGGCCGTCGTTATGCCTCATAATTTGTTTTTGCACTCCGAGGTTATCCAAAGTCGTCAGTTCAATCGACAAGATAAGGAGATTATGCATCGCCAGTTGCGCTATGAATTCGTAGATACATTATTATCTATGGGCATTGGTTGTATGATTAACTCCGCCATGATTATACTAGCGGCGGCCGTATTTTTTAGTCATGGCATTGCTGTTACCGAATTAGAACAGGCTGAGGAATTATTGAGACCTTTAATTGGACCTGCTGCAGGTACCATCTTTGCATTGGCCTTGCTGTTTGCCGGCCTTGCATCATCGGCGACAGCTGGTATGGCTGGGGCGAGCATATTTGCGGGCATGTTTGGCGAGTCCTATGATATGAAGGACTTTCATAGTCGTTTAGGATTGGGGTTAACATATATTCCTGCACTATTATTGATCCTGTTTATTACGGATTCCTTTCAAGCCTTGCTCGTTTCGCAAATGTTCTTGAGTTTACAGTTGCCGATTACCATATTCTTACAACTATATATGACGAGTAGTCGTCGTGTTATGGGCGCTTATACGAACCGCCGATTTACGGGGATTATTCTTTGGGGCATTGGTATTATCGTAACATTGATGAATATTTACTTATTAGTTATAGGCTAATATATACCGCTTGTTTTTGCGAAAGCTTTCACAGAAATAGGCGGTATTTTATTTTGTTTAGAACCAGAACCAAATAGATTTATGAAATGTAGTTGTAGTAACGTATAAGCCTGTGAAATATGGTACAATAAAGAATAGAATTTAATTTGCTACTATAGCAGTTTATATATGTTTTTGGGAGGATTTCATGGCAACAGAAAAAGATATGAATGAATTAAATGCACCATTACAATCTGATTATAAAGAGGTTGTTCACGACATTGCAGAAGAATTATTAGCGCGTCTTAACATTGAAGAGGATGGCGCTATTATCGATATGTTCCAAACAGGATCTCTAGACCCTTGGCAATTATTTGTGTTCTTCTCCGCATTAGAACATGCACTTATGGAGTTTAGAACGGACAAACGCAAGAAAACCGTTATCGTTCATGCTCAACCAGAGGCACTCGTTGGTACAGGCCCTGTTGTAACACCTGTATCCACAATGCTTGAGCATATTTTAATGTCTCGCGTAAATGATATGAGCGAAGGTCGTTTAGAAACAGGTTTGCTTACCGTGTCTGGTGAAAGCATCGATTACGAAGGGGTTAATCTAAAAGGCCGCCATGTAGTTATCATCTGCGATATTCACGATAATGAATCACCTTATTTGGCAGAATGCGTTAAATTATGTAAAGAAATGAAAGCAAGTCACGTTGTGGCAGTCCCTCTCATGTTGTGGAACCCAGATCTTATCGACAATTTGACAGAGGAAAGCATCAAGGCGGAATTATCCCATGAAAATCGTCCTCTCTCCTAGTAAGACCAAAACGATTCCTGATACTGCAATTGCGGTCTGTGATGGTCAATTCCAGCCTCATATTACTCAAGAGATTGTAAAACATGTACAATCTCTCGACGTAGCAGCACTTGGCAAGGCTTTAAAACTAAAGGAAGATAAGGCGCAGGTGCTCTTTGATTTCTATCAAGAGTTTGAGTCTCATCCTGTAGGTTTTGCTTGTGAAAGCTACGATGGTATTGCTTTTAAATACTTGGATTGGACAGGACTATCTGATGAGGCTAAGAACTTTGGCAAAAATCACCTGGTTATAATGTCTGCGTTATATGGCGTTGTAGAGCCTACGATGGGCGTTAGAGATTATCGATTAGATATGGTCGATAAGGTGGGCATGAATCTATATGAAACTTGGCGTGAAGCGGTGGATGCATACTTTCACAAGGAAGATTGGATTCTAAACCTAGCGTCTAAAGAATATGCGAAAATGGTGAATCATCCAAAGGTGGTAACCATTGAATTTTGGGAATTACGAGGCGACACATATAAACAGATGAGTACGTCCTCTAAAATGAGTCGTGGCATGATGGCTCATGCATGTTTAACGAAACAAGTGAGGCATGTGCGTGATTTGCCGCGTGAAATTAATGGATTTATCTGCTCTACAGATATTGAGTCCATTACCATACCAAGCGAATCGATGACGGTTCGTTATGAAAGGAAGTGATTGTTTGCAAGTGCAAGATATTCTCGCAAAAGATCTCGTTGGCGATGAATGGCTAACAGAGGATGAGCTAAGATTTCTCATGTCTGTAACTGATGAAGAACAGTTGCAGTTAATATATAAAAAGGCTTATGAAGTGAAGGCGAAATATGTAAAGACTGTAGCGTACTATCGTGGCCTCATCGAGTTCTCGAACCGATGCATCAAAAACTGTAATTACTGCGGCATTCGCCGCGAAAATGATAAGACGGAACGCTTTGATATGAATCGTGAAGATATCATCAAGATGGCGCAGTGGGCTTATGACCATGAATATGGTTCTATTACGCTACAATCTGGGGAACGCTGTGATGACGTATTCGTCGATTATGTAGTCGATCTTATCCGCGACATCAAAGCTATCGGCGATGGTTCTCTAGGTATTACGATGTGCGTAGGGGAGCAAAGTGAAGAAGCGTACCGTCGTATGCGTGAAGCGGGTGCTAGCCGCTATCTATTGCGCATTGAAACGACGAATAAAGAGCTATATCACAAAATTCATCCTCGCGATGAACTACATTCCTTTGAAACTCGCGTTGAATGTTTACGCCGTTTGCGCCGCGTAGGCTTCCAAGTAGGTACAGGTGTTATGATTGGTTTGCCGGGTCAAACAGAGGAAGACCTTGTAAATGATATCTTGTTCTACCGTGATATGGATATCGATATGATCGGCATGGGACCCTATGTGGTACATCATGATACGCCATTAGGCCAAGAGGCGTTAGCAATGGGAATCGATGATGAAGCTGGTAAATTGCGCCGTATTCAACTAGGGCTCAAGATGATTGCCTTAACGCGTCTATTCTTAAAAGACGTAAATATAGCAGCTACCACGGCGTTACAAGCATTGGACCCATTGGGCCGCGAAAAAGGCCTTGCTGCAGGGGCTAATATTTTGATGCCTATCATTACCATCCCTGAACACCGTGCCAAATATTTGCTATATGATAATAAACCATGCGTGGATGATAATGCCGATAAATGTAAAGACTGCTTGACGCGTCGCGTTATGTCCATCGGCGATACTGTTGGGTGGAAGCAAAATGGGGATTCCAAGCATTACGGTAAGCGGACTGGGTCGTTTTAACTACACTGACATAGATTATCGATTAAAATATTTATAATTGTTATATTTATGTAGAAAGATAAATAAAATCCATATATAATAAAAACATAGTTTATTTTGTTTTATTATATGAGGTGATTTTATGGAAACAAAATGGTATTCTGATTTTTGGAATCTACTGACCCAACCATTTAAGGGCGGTATCGATCAAGTCGTACAGTATGGTACATTGAAAAAGGGCTTCTTAGGAACGGCGCTCTTATGGGCTATTCCTTACATTTTGATGGGCTTATTTGGGGCCTTGTTGCTCCCTTTGCTTCCTAGAAGCGAATTTTCTGCTATGGGCATGCTCCTTGGGGCTGGCGTAGGCTTCTTCTTCATTTTAGCCTATATTGCTAGTATCATTTGGTCCTTTGTTATGGTGGCTGTCGGCTCCTATGTATTTAACTGGGTAGCTGTAAAAATGGGCGGTACTGACGATGTACAGTCTGTTATGAAAGTGCAATGGTATCTACAAGGTTATGAAGTATTATTGTGTACTTGTGTGTATACAATTGTTTTCATTTTAATGGCTATCTTCGGTGGTTTGTTCGGCAGTTCTACATTAGCCAACCTTATTTCTAGTTTAGGCTCTCTAGTAATTTTTGTTTTATCTATTTGGGTAGGCCTTGAATTAATGGCAAGACAAACTATGCTGACTAAGATGAAAGTATTCATAGCCGGCATCGTAACATCTGTTATCTTCATCGTTATCACGCTTATTTTCATGGCTCTTCTTGGTGGCTGTGCATCATTAGTGGGTCGATAATTTCATTATTATAAAAAATCCTCTTTTTTCGATAAATATTTTTTCGGAAAAAGAGGATTTTTATATTATTACGTCGAAATCATATATCAAGAACTCAAAGTTTCACATAAGGAGGCGATTCCGATGAAAGAATATAGTAGTGATCAGATTCGTAATGTAGCTGTGGTGTCCCATGATGGGGCAGGGAAAACTGCTTTAGTAGAATCCTTGTTATTAACCTCTGGTGCTGTTGATTTTGTTGGCCGTGGTCAAGATAACAAACATATTATGGACTTTGAGCCAGAAGAGATTAAACGGAATGTAACGATTCAATTGGGTATGGCCCCTTGTGAATGGCATGACCATAAGGTTAACTTTATTGATACACCGGGCTACAATGAATTCCATGGTGAAGTTCGTGCCGCATTGCGTGCTTGTGATGGCATGTTAATGGTATTATCTGCTACAACTGGCGTTGAAACAGATACGGTGCGCGCTTGGGATTATGCTGTTGAATTACAAATGCCACGTATGGCATTTATCAATAAAATGGACGTTGATGGTGCTGACTTCTTCGGTACTATTGAACGTATGCGTGAACTATTTGGTAAGGCAATTATGCCGCTCCAAATTCCAATTGGCGAAGGTGCCAATTTTGAAGGCGTGATAGACGTAGCCAAAATGACTGCGTTTACTTACAAAGACGGCCAACCAACAGAGATTGCTGTACCGGCTCATCTTATCGAAAAGGCCCAAGAAATACGGGAAATGACCGTAGAGGCCGCGGCTGAAGGTAGCGATGAATTGTTGGAAAAATATTTAGAAGGCGAAGAACTTTCATTAGAAGAAATTCGTCAAGGTCTACGCGAAGGGATGATTACAGGCCGTGTGTGTCCAATCATGTGTGGCAGTGCCACATCCCGTATTGGCTTAGATCAAGTATTAGACAGAATGATTCGGTATATGCCAGATGCAGCCAAAAAAGTGATGACTGCTGAATCAGCAGACACTGGTGAACCAGTTGTGGTGCATGTGGATAAACCCCTAACCGCATTCGTGTTTAAAACCTTGCTTGACCCATTCGCAGGCAAACAAAGCTTTGTACGCATCTTCTCTGGTGAACTCAAAGAAGGTGATAAGCTGTTCAACGTTAATCAAGGAACTGAGGAAAAATGGAATAAGATGGTTACCCTTATCGGGAAGCAACAAATTCCAGTGACTGCCGCAAAAGCTGGCGATATCGTAGTGATACCGAAATTAGCTAATGCAAAAACAGGCGATACCTTAACAGCTCTTGATTTTAAGGTGAAGTACGATGCGATTCGTTTCCCTCAACCTTTATATACCGTAGCTATGGAAGCTGTGAAAAAAGGTGAAGAGGAAAAATTAGCTAGTGCTGTGTTAAAAGTAGCCGAAGAAGATCCAACTTGTGTAGTTGTGAAAAATCCGGAAGCTCGCCAATTGCAAATTGACTGTATGGGCGAAGTGCACTTAGAACATATCCTTAACAAGATGGACCGTAAATACGGCGTACAAGCGAAACTTGTAACACCATATATTCCATACCGTGAAACAATTAAAGGATCTGCAGAAACAGAATCGAAATATAAAAAACAAAGTGGCGGTCATGGTCAATATGGACATGTTAAAATTCAAGTTGATCCATTATATGATGGTCAAGAATTTGCCTTTGTAGACAAGATTTTTGGTGGTGCTGTACCAAGACAATATATACCAGCAGTGGAAAAGGGTGCCAAAGAAACCCTAGATAAAGGCTTAATTGCGGGATATCCTATGATTGGCGTGCAAGTGACACTCTTGGATGGATCTTACCATAGTGTAGACTCCTCAGAGTTAGCATTTAAAGTAGCTACGTCACAGGCTATCAAGGATGTAATTCCAAAGGCGAAACCAGTCCTATTAGAACCAATCTATGAAGTTAACGTGTTTGCACCAGATGCTTTCATGGGTGATATCATGGGCGATTTAAATAGTCGTCGAGGTCGCGTATTAGGCATGGAACAAAGTGAAAGAACTGGTATATCTGTTGTTAAAGCGCAAGTACCGTTGGCAGAAATGTCAGATTATGTTACTGTTTTGCGCTCTATGACACAAGGACAAGGCGTATTTAATCGTCAGTTCTATAGTTATGAAGAGGTTCCTCATAAGCAAGCCGATGAGATTATCGCTGCTTTTAAGGAAAAAGAGTAATATAAAATTGTCCACGTAGTTAATTCTAATATGAATTAACATGTAAGTAACAACTACATATACAATTTCATAGACAACTTCATATGTATAACAGTCTTGACGTAAGTCATAAAACTGAATAGTATTTTACAAACCCTCCATATATGTAGCGTATGGAGGGTTTATATTTATGTAATCCTATGTGGAAGCTAAGCTTTTTATGTGCTACGATAAGGGTATAAAGATCATATTGATATTGTATTTGAATATAGTATGTCTATATAGTATGGTTCTTACAGAAAGGATATAGTTATGTTTTTCTCCAGTATACATGCAGATTATACAAAAATGGGCTATCCCGCAGCCATTGTTCGAGCTCTTGATTTCTTAAAAAACACTGATTTACAAGCATTACCTGGAGGTCGTCATGCCATAGAAGGTGATATGATGTACGCCAATGTAGATGATGTAGAAACAAAATTATTTGAAACTACAAAACCAGAATCTCATAAAAATTATATAGATATACAGTTTATGGTAAAGGGTGAAGAGAATATGGGCTTTTTTGTAGATCGTGGTCGTGTAAAACCGATTGAATCTTATCCTGAACGAGATTGCTGTTTCTATCCTAATGAATCTGTCGATGAAGGGCACATCCACTGTCCAGAAGGGTATTATACGGTATTTTTCCCATCGGATATTCATCGCCCTCTTTTAGCGGTTGACGATAAGCCTATAAAAATTCGCAAGGTTGTTGTAAAGGTGCATGTGTCTCTATTAGGTGAGTAACATGATGAAACGATATGAAATTATCGGTATTATATTAACATTATTAGGCGCCACCTTATGGGGCGTGTCAGGCACATCCGTTCAATTCGTAGGTAATTTCCGCAATATGAACCTAGAATGGCTTTTGACGATGCGTCTTATTACGGCCGGCCTTTTTACCGTTCTATATGGATGGATTCGTCAAGGCAATGCGATTTTTAATGTATTTCATAATTGGAGAGATACATTAGGACTCATCGTATTCGGCGTATTTGGTATGGCGCTGTGCCAATACACCTATTTCCGTTCCATCGTCATAGCTGGTGCAGGCATTGCAACGGTGCTACAATACCTGGCACCGTCCATGATTATCATTTATTTGCTGGTGCGTTATGGCAAACGGCCTTCGACTGGAGAAATCATATCCGTTATCCTTGCCTTAGCAGGCACCATTTGCTTGATGGGTAATAATGGCTTTTCTTTTGAAAGCTTCCGCAGTGATGTATTATTCTGGGGCTTACTATCTGCTGTGGGTGTAGCAGTATATAGTGTTTCCCCTGTACGATTATTAGCAACCTATGGGACAATTCCTATTGTAGGCTTTGGTATGCTCCTCAGTGGTCTCGTGGCAGCTGCACTTTTCCATCAACCCCATTCGTATGCGACGTGGGATGCATGGACTGTAGTAGGCTGCTTTAATGTAGTCTTTCTTGGCACCATTGTGTCATTTAATGCGTACCTTGAAGGGGTTAAACGCATTGGTGCCGTCCCAGGATCGATTTTGTCATCCATCGAACCGATTTCGGCAGCTTTCTTTGGATGGGCGTTGTTGGGCAATCAATTTAACTGGATTGGTATTCTAGGGATGGCTATGATTATTGCTACTGTTATTATTATTGCCTTAGAAAAACGAGGCCAATCATCTTAAGGCCTAACTCTTTGTAATACTCATCAATCCTTATGTGGAGGGCGTATGGACGAAAAACAGTGGATAGGCATGGGCCTTGCCATTATGGGGGCACTATTTTGGGGGCTTTCAGGTACATCGGTGCAATTCCTCGAAAATGCAAAGCATTTAAATGTAGAGTGGCTGTTAGAAATGCGGTTACTTTTAGCAGGTTTATTAACAATTCTACTCGCCTATATGCAGGATGGGATACGCATTTTTGATATATTTAAACATCCAAAAGACTTTGGTAAACTCCTCATATTCGGTTTATTGGGCATTGCGTTGGCACAGTACTCGTACTTTAAAGCCATCGCCATTTCAGGTGTAGGTGTGGCTACTGTATTACAATATGTAGCACCGACGTTGCTCATTATTTATCTGTTTATACGATATTTTAAAAAGCCATCCTTACCAGAATTATACTGTGTGGCCCTCGCTATGATTGGTACGGTGTGTATTATCATGCAAAAGGGGCTAAATCTATCTGCATTTAATGGGGATGCTTTGTTTTGGGGCCTCATTTCTGCGGCGAGTATTTGTGTTTACACATTGGAACCTATTGAACTCTTAAAAAAATACAGTACATCATCCATCGTTGGCTTTGGGATGTTTATATCTGGCATTTTGGCGTGTATCGTATTCCGTCAAGTGGCATCAGAAGCTATTTGGGATGGTATGACTTGGGTTGGTTTGTTTACGATTATCATACTCGGTACAGTTGTATCCTTTAATGCGTATATCGAAGGTGTACGTCGCATCGGTGCCGTACAAGGATCGATTCTTTCATCCTTAGAACCAATCTCGGCCGCATTATTTGGATGGGCCCTTTTAGGCAATGAATTCACTTTAGTGGGCATCTTTGGTATGATTTGTATCATCGCCACAGTGTTCATCATTGCTTGGGATAGACAACGACAAATTAAGAGAGATGTATTAGAGAAACTAAATAAGAAAGAAATAATATAGACATAGAAAAACACATATGCTCGATAGTTAATTATCGTGGCATATGTGTTTTATTGTTATAGAGGTAATATATCATATTTTCTCTAATATCAATTCAAATAAATTCTCTAGTTTTTGTAAGTCTCCATATACCGTACCGTCCATGTAGGTATTATATATGATGTCATTATCGGAAACGCGGATTTGTGCTCGATATCCTTTTGATATGGCAAGTGCTCGAATTACTTCGCGTTGTGTTCGACCATTCCCTTCTCTGAAGGGGTGAAAGAAGTTTAGCGAATCTAAAATTTTAGCTAGTGAGCGAATAATACATTCTTTTGTGTTGGCCTTTTGATGATATGTATTGAGCAAATCGTTTATATATTCCGCGGCAGAGTTAAATGATTGAATCGACATAAAAGGATTTCCACTTTTAGATATATTAACTCTTCTATATTGTCCTGCCCAAGAATAAACGTCTTGGAAAAGATATTTATGAATTTTTTGTATATCATCAGTGGAATATACTAAAATAGGCTGTATGTATAAATCTGCAAGCCGCTTTGATACGTGTAGATGCTCATTATTTTTGGCTGATTTAGGGTCTAGAATATTTTGTTTATTTATTAAAACCGTTGAGTTTTTATAGGTATAGAGATTATCTAAATCTATATATTGGTAACCTTCGTATTGGTTTTTAGCCAATTTGTAGTTCCTTCCTTCTATTTACAACGTAGTTTTTTAATTCTAGAACAGATTCAGTAGTAGGTATAAAGTCCTCAATCATAGATGAACCTATGGCATACCAAACTGCATCAAAGTCTTCAAAGTTGTCAAATTGTACATCTAAAATAGTGAGTTTTTCTTTGCTTACATTTAACGTCATAGGTACCTCCTTTATTACTACTATTATATCATAGTTAGTCTTTTAATTTTATATACATACCTCACTTGGTTGACTATTTAGATATCTATTCCTATAGTAAAATGTATAGGAACAGATAGTAAGCTATATGATGGTATTTAGTATATGAGGCTACATATGATACAAAAAGAACGTTTACAAAAAGACTTTGATGCTATGGCACAATTAACTGGGCTTGGAGAAGGCGTTAATCGCCTTGCTTTCAGCGATGCAGATTGGGAAGGGCGTCAATATATTATAGATTGCATGAATGATGCGGGCCTTGATGTAGAGATAGATGGATTTGGTAATGTTATCGGTTATAAGGTTGGTACAAATCCTGATTTACCAGTTGTAATGGTTGGATCTCATACAGATAGTGTACCTAATGGCGGCAATTATGATGGTGTAGTTGGCGTTTTATCAGCCATTGAAGCAGTGCGTAGCATGATAGACGATGGTTTTGAACAGGAACATACCATTGCAGTAGTAGATTTTATGTGTGAAGAATCTAGTCGATTTGGCGCCGCTACTTTGGGGAGTAAGGCTATGCGTGGCAAATTGACAGTAAATGATTTGCATCGATTAGTCGATACACAAGGTATAACCTTATACGATGCATTGAAAGGTCGTAATTTGAATCCTGATGCTATTGAAAGTATGGCATATAATAGGCCTGTGAAAGCTTTCATAGAAATACATATTGAACAAGGCAAAGTGTTAGAACATGAACAGAAACAGATTGGCATTGTATCTGGTATTGCCGGACCGGAACGGTTTTATGTAACTATTCGTGGTAATGCAGATCATAGTGGCGCTACGCCGATGAATTTACGTCATGATGCATTGTGTGGTGCTTCAAAAATCATCCTCGGCATTGAAGAGGTAACGTCGATGCAAGAGGAGCCACCTGTGGTAGGTACTGTTGGTATTGCCAAAGTGGTGCCTGGTGCTATGAATGTGATCCCTGGAGCTGTAAAACTAGGAGTAGACATTCGAAGTATTTCAAAGGTAGCTCGAGATTCTGTAGTATTTCTTATTAAAGAATTAATCGATGTTATTGCAGAAAAAAGAGGTCTATCTTATACTATTGAGCCTATTTCAACGGACCATCCAGTATCTATGCATCCGCTTATGGTTAAGGAGATTGAAAGAGCCGTTGCATCTCTACAGTTAGAATACATGATTATGCCTAGCGGAGCTGGCCATGATGCGATGCATTGGGCTGAGGTGGCGCCTACCGGAATGATATTTATTCCTTGCCGTGATGGAATTAGTCATAATTCAGCAGAGTTTGCTGCTATAGATGATATAGTAGCCGGTGCAGAAGTATTAGAAAATGTGATAAAGAATATAAGTCTAGTTGGCAATGCCTTAGATTAATATAAAAAACCTTCAACAATGATGATCGTCGATGTAGTTATAACATCTATTCTCATATGTTGAAGGTTTTGTTATATGAATTATTTTAGTTTAAAGGCAATCCATAGGGCACTGAGGATGAATAATCCACCACTTACCCAGAATAGTGTAGTGAAACCTAGTAGAGCCATAAGACTAGAGCCACCGATGGCACCAAGGAAATAGCCAAAGAACAAACAAGATTGGTTATAGGAGAAAACTTGTCCCGTAAATTCTCTAGGTGTTTTGGAGGATAGATATGTATTTAATGCAGGAAGCATACCGCCTAAACCAAAGCCCTGTAGGAATCTAATGAATGCGAGCTGGTAAACGTCCGTTACATACGCTTGAGGAATGTTGAATAAACCTACATAGATAAGCGACACGACGAGAACCTTTCGTGGCCCTACCTTATCGACGAGTTTCCCTAAAGGTGAACTACTCATAAGTTGAGCAATCCCCATAGCAGAGAATACGGCACCTGCAATAAATGCTAAATTCTCGGTATTGCTCGGTACAATGCCCTTAATATATACGGAGATAACAGGTTGTAAGGACATGATGCAGATAGCATAGATAAAGGAGGCCACACATAGTGCTACGATACTACTGAATTCAGGAATTTGTTCCTTTAATTTACTAATAGAAAGTTTTTCTATATTAGGCTTTGGTACATAGTTTTCATGGATAAATGATGTGGCTAATACACCTGCTAAGCCCATGAGGATGCCGACGATGATAAAATCATTGCGAATACCTACAGTATCTGCAATGTATCCGCCTAATAACGGTCCAATGAGCGATCCTGCTAGATTGGCCGATGCCAATAGACCTAAAGCCCAGCCAGTCCGTTCAATTGGTGATTCTGAGGCAATTAATGTAATGCTTGCCGAGTAAAAACCACTGACTAAACCTTGGATTAATCGAATTAAAACAACCCCTTCTGGCGTTGTTTGAAAGGCGATTAATACATTACAGAGAGCCATACCAAAGCTAGAACGAATTAATGTAATTTTGCGCCCTTTTCTATCTGCAAGACGGCCCCAAAATGGTGCAGCCAAGCAAACAATAAGAAATGTAATCCCTGTAGCTAAGCCAGACCATAAGGACATCCCTTCTGGTGTGTTGACACCTAGATCATGAAAATAGAGGGGGAGAATTGGACCTAATTGGCTAACCCCAAAGGATGTACAGAATACACAGACTAAACTGATGTATACCGTTCGTTTCCACGTTTCCATAAAAACTCCTAAATCGATAAATGAATACTAGTATGTAATTTATAGTATAACGTGATATAACTTGTTATGCATTATAAATATTAGAAAAATAATATATAATCAGATATAATTGTAATACAAGTAATACGGATTAAAGAGAGTGGATAGAATTAATTTAATACTATGATTTTGGAGGTGAGCATATGGCAACGATTTCATTACGTATTAGTTCAGATGAAGAAAAACTATTACAAACCTATTTAGCCGCACATAACTTAAATATTTCATCGTTCATTAGACAAGTCGTGTTTGATAAAATTGAAGATGACTTAGCACTAGATGAAAAGCGTATTTTGAGGGCTCGTAATCGGATTAATAAAGAAAAACACTACTCCCATGAGGAAGTTTGGAAAGAACTGGGGGTATAGAACATGTACGAGGTTATATTTACTGATTCGGCATTAAAAGAATTGAAGAAGTTAGATAAACCGGTAGTACGAGTTATAAAAAACTGGGTTGTTAAGAACCTTGTTGATTGTGTTGATCCGAGAATACATGGAAAACCATTAAAAGGCAATCTTAAAGGTGTTTGGCGCTATCGTGTAGGGGATTATCGGCTCTTTGCAGATATTCAAGATGATAAACTTGTTATCTTTTTATTTGAAGTAGCACATAGGAAAGAAATCTACAAATAAGTTTAGAAATTATAATGTTAGTTGAGATTTTTCTTGACTTTCATTCTATAGAAACATTATAATCAGATTATAATTTTATACTCGCCTAAAAGAAACCGATGAGGTGGAGATAAAAATAGGAAATGCACTCACAGAGAGCGGGATTAGCTGAGAACCCGTAGTACGCAGCTTATTAAATGGACCACCGAGGGCGCATGGAACAGAATGAATTTTCATTCCTAGTATGGTGCGACGTCACACGAGCGTTAGTCGTGAGGGATATGTTAGTATCCTGCGAAAGGGGAATGCGCTGCATTCAAACAAGGTGGTACCGCGATTTATAGCACATACAATCATATTGTAATAATAGAACTATAGACTCGTCCTTGACGTTACATTGTCATGGGCGAGTTTTTTTATTGGCAAATGCCAGATGGAGGTTCTCATGATTTTTCCTAGTCTTGACCGTGTGAAAGCTATCGCACCGGGCTACGATATCGTGCCTGTATATATGGAAATTTTATCCGACGTACGCACACCGATTAGTGTGTTGAAAGCGTTAAAACAAGTGAGTAGTCATACGTACTTGCTTGAAAGTGCGGATAATAGTAATCATTGGGGCCGTTACTCCTTCTTAGGCTACGATCCTAAGATTGAGCTCTTTTGCAAAAACCATAAAATGACTATCAAAGACGGTACAACGCGTACTTTTGAATGCTCTGACCCAGCTGCAGAGATTCGCAATATTTTGAGCCAATATAAAAGCCCTCGCTTAGAAGAGCTACCAACCTTTACAGGCGGCTTTGTAGGGTACTTTGCTTGCGAATACATTCGCTACATCGAGTCAACATTGGATTTCCCAACACCAGACGATGACTCCGCCATGGTAAACGATGTAGACCTTATGCTCTTTGATAAGGTAATCGCCTTTGACCATTATAAAAATAAAATCTACTTAATTGCTAACATCAGCACAAATGATTTAGAACGTAACTACAATAAGGCTGAGCTTGAACTTAAAGCATTAGCTGATCTCGTAGTAAACGGGAAAGAGGCAGATGTTCCAAAAGGTATTCTTAAAACAGAGTTTACCTCTGAATTTACAAAGGATGAGTTTGAAGCAGTTGTTAAAAAGACACAGCATTACATCAAAGAAGGGGATATCTTCCAATGTGTTGTATCTAATCGCCGTGAAGCTGAGTTCGATGGCAGCTTGTTAAATGCGTACCGCGTATTGCGTACGTTGAACCCATCTCCATATATGTTCTACCTATCTGGTGGCGATGTAGAGCTTACAGGTGCTTCTCCAGAAACATTGGTAAAATTGACGGATGGTAAAATGTACACCTTCCCAATTGCAGGTACTATGCGCCGCGGTAAAACCGAAGCAGAGGACTTCGCTATTGAGGAAAAACTCATTAATGACGAAAAAGAGTTGGCTGAACATAACATGCTCGTTGACCTTGGCCGTAACGACTTAGGTAAAATTGCTAAATTCGGTTCCGTACAAGTAGAGGCGTTACACATGTTGCAACGTTTCTCCCACGTAATTCACATTACATCTACTGTAAGCGGTGATATTCAAGACGGTAAAGATGCTCTCGATGCCATCGGTGCTACATTGCCAGCAGGTACTTTGTCCGGAGCTCCTAAAATTCGTGCTATCGAGATTTTACACGAACTTGAAAAAAGTCCACGCGGCGTATACGGCGGTGCTGTAGGCTACATCGATTTCTCCGGTAACATGGACGTATGTATCGGTATTCGCATGGCTATGAATAAAGGCGGTAAGGTTTATGTTCGCGCTGGTGCTGGTATCGTTCGCGATAGCATACCTGCTAGTGAATACAATGAAACATTGATCAAAGGCCAATCCATGATTTCCGCAATTACAGATGCACAGGAGGTAGAATAATGGTACTCCTTATAGATAATTACGATAGCTTCTCCTTCAATTTATACCAATTAGTAGGTTCTATCGATCCAGATATTAAAGTCATCCGTAGCGATGAATTAACAGTTGAAGAAATTCGTGCGTTGAAACCAGATTACGTGATACTTTCACCAGGACCTGGCAGACCAGCTGATGCAGGTGTATACGAAGACCTATTGCGTGAATGCAAAGGCGAATTCCCAATCCTCGGCGTATGCCTTGGTCACCAAGCCATCGGCGAAGTATTCGGCGGCACCGTTTCCTATGCAAAACAAGTTATGCACGGCAAACAAAGCGTAGCCAAACAAGTACACCCATCCAAAATCCTTAAAGGCATACCTGAACAATTTGAAGTAGCACGCTACCACTCCTTGGCAATCATTGACGAAACCATGCCAAGCGAACTCATCGTTACATCCATTACAGACGACGGTGAAGTAATGAGCGTAGAACACAAAGACTACCCAATCTACGGTGTGCAATTCCATCCGGAATCCATCATGACACCAAATGGGGAACAAATGATTCGCAATTTCTTAAGTCGCTGATATAGCGGACGATAGGGGCACCCAAGCCGACACGCTACTGCGCTTCGCGGAGCCTGAAGTCGTTTGGGCACCCCTATCGTCCTATCATCGTAGGACTTTAGAAATATACGAATCATTTGTTTCCCTAAACGTAAAAGGAAGAAAACGGCATCGCCGTTTTCCTTCCCAGCGCCGCAGAAACAATTTTAAATATTTAATTGTTGTTCATTTTGATGGCCGTGTAAGCAGGTAGTAGGGCATATAGAGGACTAAATGTCGTAGTGTTATTGTGGATTCACAGGGTTCTAGTCCCGACTTTGGCCCTGCGAAGGCCGCAGGCCGAAGTCAGACCCGGCCGGTGGAGGGAATAGGTCCCTGTGAATCCACAAGCGATATGAATGAGAGTCTATGCCCTATTACCGTTGAACAGAAGCAAAATGAACAACAAGTAAGGAGTTATAAATGATCCAAGAAGCATTATATAAAGTAACCCATGGTCAAGATTTATCTTATGACCTTGCAAAGGATACAATGAACAAGATTATGAGCGGAGATGTAGCCGAAGTCCCTATGGCTGGTTTCTTATGTGCTCTAGCAGCGAAAGGCCCTACTGTAGATGAGGTTACAGCTTTTGCTGATGTTATGCGTGAAAAGGCTGGTTCTGTTCCGCACGAGCAAACAGTAGTTGAAATTGTAGGTACTGGTGGCGATGAAGCGAATACATTCAACATTTCTACTACATCTGGCTTTATCATTTCTGCAGCAGGTATTCCTGTAGCGAAACATGGTAACCGCAGTGTATCTAGTAAATGTGGTGCTGCTGATTTGATCGAAGCATTAGGCGCTAAATTAGAGCTTAATGGTGAACAAAACGAGGCAGTTCTCAATAAAGCCAATATGTGCTTCATGTTTGCTCCTGTATATCACCAAGCTATGAAATATGCAGGCCCTGTACGTAAAGCGTTAGGCGTTCGTACGGTATTCAACATCCTTGGACCGTTGGCGAACCCAGCAGGCGCTACGGTTGAGTTGATGGGCGTTTACGATAAATCCTTGGTAGAACCATTGGCTCGCGTATTGGCTAACCTCGGTGTGAAACGCGGTGCTGTGGTACACGGCTTCGATGGCCTTGATGAAATTACGGCTACCAACAAAACGTACGTATGCGAAATTAATAATGGTACTTTCACAAGCTACGAATTCGATCCTAAGGACTATGGTTTCGAATATGCTGATAAAACTGAGCTCGAAGGTGGCGATGCAACAGTAAATGCTGAGATTACTCGCCGCGTTCTCGGTGGTGAGCAAGGCGGCAAACGCACGGCAGTTCTTCTCAACGCTGGTATGGCGATTTACCTTGCAAAAGATGGCATTACTTTAGCAGAGGGTATTGAAGAGGCAAAATATATGATCGATTCTGGCAAGGCTCTTGCTACAATGGAACAATTTGTGAAAGCAACACAAGAGGTATAACCATTGATTTTAGATACAATTGTAGAGGCTACCAAAATTCGGGTAGCCCAAGAAAAACAGGTGGAATCACCTGAGGCTGTAAAAGCCGCGGCGTTGGCGTTACCATCTGATACAGGATTTCCTTTTGAAGCAGCCCTTCGTCAACAAGACTTTAACTTCATTTGCGAAGTAAAGAAGGCATCTCCGTCTAAGGGAATTATTGCTGAGCACTTTCCCTATTTAGACATCGCCAAAGAATATGAAGTGGCTGGTGCTGCGGCTATCTCTGTTTTGACGGAGCCAGACTTCTTTAAAGGTGATAAAAAATATTTGCAAGAAATTGCAAGCACTGTCAAAATCCCTGTACTTCGTAAGGACTTCATCATCGATGAGTACCAAATCTACCAAGCAAAGGTATGGGGCGCTAGTGCGATTCTCCTAATCTGTGCATGTTTAGATGTGCCTACGTTGACCAAGTTCCGTGAGTTAGCGGACTCTCTTGGCTTATCCTCTTTGGTAGAGGCTCATGACGAAAACGAAGTACAAATGGCTATCGATTGCGGTGCCCGTATTATTGGCGTTAATAACCGCAATTTGAAAGACTTCACCGTAGATGTACAAAACAGTGTGCGCTTGCGTAATCTCGTTCAAGACGATGTGATCTTTGTATCTGAAAGCGGTCTAGAAACGCCAGAGGATATCCAAGTATTGCGGGATAACAATATCGGTGTCGCCTTGATGGGTGAAACTTTCATGCGTTCCCCCAATAAGGTTGAAAAGTTAGCCTATCTCTATGGCCCAACCTATTACACACCAAAGGTTAAGATGTGTGGCATCTCTAAAGTAGAAACAATCCCTGCAGTAGTAGAGGCAAAGCCGGACTATATGGGCCTTGTATTTGCACCGAGCAAACGACAAGTCACAGTGGAGCAAGCTAAAATATTGATTGAAGAACTACACAGAGGATATGCCAAAAAATATGGCTCAGATACAGAACATGATAAGAATGATACAATAAAAACTGTCGGTGTTTTTGTAAATGAAACAGTAGACAATCTCGTTACCATTGCTAATGAAGCCAATCTAGATGCTGTGCAATTGCATGGCGATGAAGATGAGACTTTCATCCAATCCTTAAAAGAACGTACTAATGTAGAGGTTTGGAAAGCGATTCAAATCCGCACTGCTGCAGATACAGAAAAATGGATTGATAGCAGTGTAGATATGCTTCTCTTTGATGCATATCATAAAGATGAGAGGGGCGGTACAGGAGAAGTATTCGACTGGTCCTCTTTAGATGCCTTTGAACGTCCATTCATGTTGGCTGGAGGTATCGACAGTACAAATGTGGCGCGTGCGATTCGCACCGTTCGCCCATATGGTATTGATATTAGCAGTGGTATTGAAACAAATGGAGTGAAGGACGATGAGAAGATTACAGCTTTCACCAAGATTGTGAAGAGTATAGGAAGGTAAAGTTATATGAGTGAAGAAAGACATGGCTATTTTGGCGCCTTCGGTGGTCAATTTATGCCAGAAACATTGATGAATGCAGTCATCGAATTGGAAGAAGCGTACAATAAGTACAAAGATGATCCAGAGTTCGTGCGCGAACTTGAGGATTTACATAAAAAATATACAGGTCGTCCATCCCTTTTGTATTATGCAGACCGCATGACAAAAGACCTAGGCGGTGCTAAAATTTATCTGAAACGTGAAGATTTAAACCATACTGGTTCTCACAAATTGAATAACGTAATTGGCCAAATGTTGTTGGCAAAACGAATGGGTAAAACACGCGTAATCGCTGAAACTGGGGCTGGTCAACACGGTGTAGCAACAGCTACGGTAGCCGCATTGATGGGCATGGAATGTGAAGTATTCATGGGTGCTGAGGACTGTGAACGCCAAGCGCTCAACGTATATCGCATGGAATTGTTGGGCGCAAAGGTACATCCTGTAACAACAGGTACTAGCACATTGAAAGATGCTGTATCCGAAGCGATGCGCGAATGGACAAACCGTATGTCCGATACACACTATGTGTTGGGCTCCGTTATGGGCGCGCATCCATTCCCTATGATCGTTCGCGATTTCCAATCTATCATCAGCCGTGAAGCGCGTGAACAAATTCTCGAAGCGGAAGGTAAGTTGCCAACAGCTGTTATGGCCTGTGTTGGTGGCGGCTCCAATGCGATGGGGATGTTCTATAACTTCATTCCTGATGAAGGTGTACGCCTCATTGGTTGTGAAGCAGCTGGTCACGGCGTAGATACAGATATGAATGCTGCTACGATGGCAAATGGTACAGTAGGTATCTTCCATGGCATGAAATCCTACTTCTGCCAAGATGAAGATGGTCAAATCGCACCGGTATATTCCATTTCTGCAGGCCTTGATTATCCTGGCATCGGACCTGAACATGCGTACTTGCGCGACAGTGGCCGTGCTGAATACGTACCTGTTACAGATGATGAAGCAGTAGATGCGTTTGAATATCTATCCCGCTTAGAAGGAATTATTCCTGCTATTGAAAGTGCTCATGCGGTGGCACATGCACGTAAAATTGCTCCTACCATGAGTAAGGACGATATTATTATTATTTGTTTATCTGGTCGTGGCGATAAGGACGTTGCGGCTATGGCGAAATACAGAGGGGTGGATCTTCATGAGTAAAATTAAAGACGCTTTCACAAAGGGCAAGGCATTCATCCCATTTATTAGTGCTGGTGACCATGGTATTGAGAATACGGAACGGTATATTCGCATCATGGTGAAAGCTGGCGCTGATATGGTGGAAATTGGTATTCCGTTCTCGGACCCGACAGCGGAAGGCCCAGTTATCCAAGAGGCAAGCACGCGTGCATTGTCTACAGGTGTAAAAATTCACGATATCTTCGATATGGTACGCCGTTTGCGCAGTGGTGATGATGCGGTGACAGTGCCACTCGTATTCATGACCTATTTAAATCCTATCTATGTATTCGGTCGTGAAAAATTCTTTACCCTCTGTGAAGAGGTTGGCATTTCTGGTGTTATTGTGCCGGATATGCCGTTTGAAGAAAAAGGTGAACTTGGAACAATTGCTCATAAGCATAGTGTTGAAGTAGTATCCTTGATTGCCCCAACATCTGAAAATCGCATCGAAATGATCGCAAAAGAAGCAGAAGGTTTCGTGTATTGTGTATCGTCCTTGGGGGTTACCGGTATGCGTAGCGAAATCAAGACGGATATTAAATCCATCGTTGAAACCATTCGTAAATACACAGATATTCCTGTGGCCGTTGGCTTCGGTATTTCCAAGCCAGAACAAGCGGAGGCTATGGCTCGCGTATCTGATGGTGCTATCGTAGGGTCTGCTATTGTAAAAATCGTGGCAGAACATGGCGAACATGCAGACCAAGCACTATTTGACTATGTACAATCTATGAAACAAGCCGTTTCAAAGGCTGGTGCATAATATAGTTGCCCTGTCGTTTGAGAAAAAGGATGTTTAATGATACGACAATTAGTAATTGATACAATAAAAGATAATATTATAGATCGGTATTGTGATTTTTCTGGCACCATTTCTCGGGGCGCATTTTGGCGATTTATGCTCGTTGAACATTTGATTGTTGGTATTTGCTTTGCCGTGCTAGGTTTACTGTCCCTGTATAGTGCCCTATTTATATATACAATAGGCATAGTTTTTGCGCTGTGGTTTATTTCGATTATGGCCCTTACATTGCCTAATTTGGGTGCTATGGTACGTCGCTTACATGATACAAATAATAGCGAATGGCTTTTGCTGTTAGGCTTTATTCCCTATATAGGCATTCTAATCGTTATCGTATTATTGCTGCGAGGTACAAAGAAACATCCTATTATTGAAAGCTCAGTTGAATCCTTTGAAGAAATAGATTTATTTAGCGATAACGCGGTGGATAATTTGCAAAACCTAGATACATCAAGCAATGCATCTCATACATCATATGGGAAAATAAGTATTATTGCTGCTATTTTTCTTACTATTGTTAGTTGGGGAATTGGCATCTATAGTTTTTCCTCTGCTGCAGATAAGGAAATCGATGCGTATTTACAGATGCAACCTGGTGCGTTTATGATTATGGCACAAAAGACTTTAGGTAGTAGTACAGCTGTTGAATCTGCTAAACAGGTTGTAATAAATTATTATACATATCTTAATAAGGAACAATATCAAGAGGCATATCGTTTATTGGCTCATCGAGAACGTGAAAAATATGGCACCTATGATCAATGGGTTAAATCTGTTAAAGCTACTCATAATCGTCAAATGTCTTCGCTCCGTTTACAAGCTGTGTTGCGAGATGATGACGATGTAGATCATATTTCCTTTGAGCTGACTTTCACAGATAAAGCCTATCCTAATCAAATGTTCGTCAAGATGATATATGAGCATGATACGTGGCGTATTGAGTCGATTGTGCCGTACGATCAAAAATATGAAGAGCGATAAGGAGGGCCTATGAATCAGAATATGATATATGATGTAAGTTATATGGATGCCCTTAAACGTGGATTCAAGCAATATGTTACCTTTTCTGGTCGTGCTAGCCGCAGTGAGTTTTGGCGTTTT
Source organism: Veillonella sp. ACP1 (assembly GCF_000286635.1). NCBI lineage: Bacteria > Bacillati > Bacillota > Negativicutes > Veillonellales > Veillonellaceae > Veillonella > Veillonella sp. ACP1. The sequence goes on from NZ_ALKL01000024.1 coordinate 173,489, forward strand.
ATGGTGTGCCGAGAAATTATTTTAGACGGGCTAGCTTGTTTCGGTCTTATCGTAGATATGGTGCTCGGCAATACATCGGCTGCTAGTGATTATGCAATGGTGCTGCTCGTCATATTACAGCTCGTATTTTTTCTACCTAGTCTTGCTATTACCTGTCGTCGATTGCATGATGTTGGAAAGAGCGGATTAACATTTCTTTTAGTATTTATTCCTATTGTTGGTATCTTTGTGCTCTTATCTAATCTTGTGAAAAAAGGTGACGTATCCATGAATGTGTATGGGGGAAAAACAGGGTATACCTGTGTTACACCTGTTATGGAGCAACAGTTAGGCCTAGAGCATACGCCTACTGTAAGAGAAGATATTTTGATGGGTGCGGTGGCTATTATTTTATACGTTTGGATTTTTACCCAGCAGTTTGTTGAAAGTGCATGGGTATCCTTTAATGCTAGAGGCATGTTCTAGTCAAACCTCGTTTTACCATTTGGTAAGACGAGGTTCTTTTTATATGAAAATTTTATGAAAGTTTAAATATGGATTTATTGACTATATTGAAAAATATTGTAAAATGAATAATAGATGAAACTAAATAATTCGAATTAGATACTAAGTATTATGTAAATCATATTGTAGAAAGAGGTTCGGCATGCGTGCTTGTCCAAAGTGTGGACAAAGAATACCTAGTTCAGAGCGTTATTGTCCTTATTGTGGGCATATGAAAAATATTCCATTACCACTTGATGCCTATGAATTGGGTTTTATAGAAAATTTTAAACACTGTGTGGTTCATAAATATGCGGATTTTGAGGGACGTGCTAGTCGCAGTGAATACTGGCATTTTATGCTTGTGTACCAATTAATTATAGCCATTATATTGTTTATATGTGCTGCTATTAGTTGTGTAACACCTGTATCGGGGACAACGGGCGTTGGACTAGGTTTGGTAGTCCTTTTTATTTTGTCCATTGGATTTATCATACCAGGTGTAGCCGTTGCTGTTCGACGTTTACATGATCTTGGTTGGTCTGGGTGGCCTGTTCTATTGGGACTCATACCTTTTGTCGGGATTCCGGCAGTATTAATATTAATGGCCTTGCCTGGAAAGACCGCGGCTAACCGGTTTGGAAATCCAACAGGGGTAGAAGTCATTACAAAGCAAATGGCACATAAATATGGATTTATTGATGCGACCCCATCTACACCATTGACTATAGTACTTATAGTGGTGTTAGTTGTATTATGGTTACTAGTGGATTGGATGTTAGCAAATTGAATATATGTATAGAGCATCAGGATTAAAATAGAAGGTCTGTGAAAATGAGCAAAATTGCATTTTCACAGACCTTTATTGTATGTAAACTAAAAGTTATGACAAGTCATTCAAAATACATATGACTCAATAGACGTATTCAGCTATATGACAAGCCTTTTTAATTGACTAAGCACAGCGTACTTTTTATAATAGATATATTATAATACTATAGTTTCGAAGTGGGATTATTATTTCCTAGTTAAATACAGGAATTATATTATCTACGGTTGTAGTTTGCAGATAGAAACATATCTTATCAGATATATAAGGAGACAATACGATGAAGTTTAATACAAAATGCGTCCACGGTAGTGGTAAACCAGATAGTACAGGGGCCATCTCTCCAGCCATTTATATGTCCAGTACATTTACACATCCTGGTTTAGGTGAAACCACAGGATTTCAATATACACGTGAATCTAACCCAACTCGTGATCGCCTTGAAACTTTAATTGCAGGTCTTGAAGAAGGTACTGATGCTATCGCCTTTTCTTCTGGCATGGCTGCTGTTGATGCAGTATTCCATTTGTTTTCCCCTGGAGACCATGTTATTTTAGGGGATGATTTGTATGGTGGATCCATTCGACTATTTACTAATATCTACGAAAAGAATGGTGTTGAATTTACTTATGTAGGCACATCTGACCTTGATGCTGTACAAGCAGCATTTAAACCTAATACTAAAGCTGTTTATATTGAAACACCTACAAATCCGATGATGGAAATTACTGATGTACGTGCGTTGAGTAAAATGGCACATGACCGTAATGCACTTGTTATCGTAGATAATACATTTTTAAGCCCTTATTTCCAAAAACCATTACATCTTGGTGCAGATATTGTTGTTCATAGTGGGACTAAATTTATCGGTGGTCATCATGATGTGATTTCTGGTTTTACTATTGTGAAAGATGATGATTTGGCAGCTCAGTTGCGTCTTATTTATAAGACAGTAGGCGCGTGTTTATCTGCCTTTGATAGCTGGCTTGTCATTCGTGGCATTAAAACTTTGGCGCTCCGTATGGAACAGCATCAAAAGAATGCCATTGCTCTCGCAGAATGGTTGAAACAAGAACCGAAGGTAACAAAGGTATTATTCCCTGGACTTCCGGACCATCCAGGCTATGAAGTGAACAAATCTCAAACTACTGGCTTTGGTGGTATGTTGTCCTTTGAAGTAGATAGTGAAGAGACCGCTAAACAAGTGTTAGAAGGTATTCAATTGATTCAATTTGCTGAAAGTTTAGGCGGCACCGAATCCTTGTTGACATATCCTGTTACACAAACACATCCAGATTTAAAACCTGAAGATGCGGAACGCAAAGGGATTACACGTCGATTGTTGCGCTTGTCCGTTGGCATTGAAGATACAGATGATTTGATTGCTGATTTAGCACAAGCTTTCAATAAATAAAAGGAGGCTATTATGGGCCGATATAATTTTGACAAAATCGTAGATCGCAAACATACAAAGTCTCTAAAATATGATTTTGCTGCACAACGTGGTAAACCTGCTGATGTATTACCATTTTGGGTAGCGGATATGGACTTTGAAATTCCTAGTGAATTAAAGCAAGTCTTGTTAGATCGCGTTAATCATGGTATTTTCGGATATACGGAATCTGATGATGCATATTTCAATGTACTAAAAGAATGGTTTGCTAGCCGTTTTAATTGGAATATAGATAAAAAATGGCTCGTAAAAACTCCGGGCGTTGTATTTGCTCTTGCTATGGCAGTACGTTCTTTCACAAAGGAAGGGGAAGGCGTACTCATTAATCAACCTGTATATTATCCATTCAGCATGGTCATCGATGATAACGATCGTAATTTGATTAACGTTCCTTTAATTCAAGGGGCAGATACATATACAATCGATTTTGAAGGCGTAGAACGCGCTATTGTTGAGCATAATGTAACATTATTCTTGCTTTGTAATCCGCATAACCCTGTGGGCCGCGTGTGGACCGAAGATGAGTTAAAACGTCTTGGTGATATTTGTATTAAACATAATGTTATTATTATTAGCGATGAAATTCACGCGGATTTTGTATGGGATGGTCACAAGCATACTGTTTTTGCTAATCTTGGTGAAAGCTATGCTGAGCATTGCATCGTTTGTACAGCACCTAGTAAGTCCTTTAATATTGCAGGCTTACAAGTGTCTAACATTTTCATTCCTAATGATTCCTTGCGTCATCGATTTATCAAAGAAATTGACCGTGCAGGATATAGCCAATTGAATACGATGGGACTCGTAGGTTGCCAAGGCGCTTATGAAGTCGGTGGACCATGGCTTGATGAATTAAAGGAATATATTCAAGGTAATATTCAATATACCCTTGATTATTTTAAAGAACATTTACCAAAGTTGCACATGTATCGACCTGAAGGTACGTATCTCATGTGGTTTGATTGCTCCCAGTTGCCATTGACACCGGAAGAACGTGAACAATGGCTACTTAATGATGCAAAGCTATGGCTAGATAGTGGCTCCATGTTTGGTAAAGATGGTGAAAAGTTTGAACGCATTAATGTTGCCTGTCCTCGTGCAACATTGACAGAAGGTTTAGAGGCATTGCGTCGCGCTTATATTGCTAAAGGGTTTTAGGAGGTTTCACGATGCCCATTAAAGTTATTAAGAATTTACCGGCTATAACAAAGTTAGCACAAGAGAATATCTTTGTAATGGATACAGAACGAGCGGAAACACAACAAATTCGGCCGCTCCAAATTTTACTTGTCAATTTGATGCCTACAAAAGAGGTTACAGAAACACAAATCCTCCGCGCTCTTAGTAATAGCCCATTGCAAGTAAACCTAACTTTATTGCATACAGCATCTCGAAAATCTAAGAATGTAGATGAAGAATATTTAGATACCTTTTATCGTACCTTTGACGAAGTTAAAGACGAGTTTTTTGATGGCTTGATTATTACTGGTGCTCCTGTAGAGCTAATGCCTTTTGAAGAAGTAGATTACTGGGATGAGCTCGTAGAAATTATGAATTGGAGTGAAGAACACGTATACTCCACGTTCTATATTTGTTGGGGCGCACAAGCTGGTTTGTACCATCATTTCGGTATCAATAAACAAATTATGGATACTAAATTGTTCGGCGTTTATGAGCATGATATCTACAACGATCAACCAGTTCTCTTGCGAGGATTTGATGAAAAGTTCTGGATGCCGCACTCCCGCCATACAACAGTTTCATTAGAGCAAATTAAAGCACATAGGGAATTAGAATTGTTAGCTGGTTCTGAACCAACTGGGGCTGCTATCGTACGTAGTTTGGATAATAAACATATCTTTGTTTTTGGTCACTCTGAGTACGATTGGGATACACTCAATCGTGAATATGTACGAGACCTTGCTAAAGGTGAAGACATTGCGGTGCCAGAAAACTATTTCCCAGATGATGATCCAAAGCAAAAACCAATCGTAAGATGGCGTTCTGTAAGTACATTGCTATTTACGAATTGGTTGAACTATTACGTATATCAAGAAACACCATATATTATTGAACAAATTCAGAAGATGAAGTTTGAACGAGATAAAAATTTTGGTGCTTATATTTAAATACAGAGTATGTTGTCAGAACCTACCAGTTCTCAAAGCCGACACGCTACTGCGCTAAAGCGGAGCCCGAAGTCGTTTTGAGAACTGGTAGGTTCTTCTCATCTCGTACTTTAAGTTGGAGGCACCCAAATTTTGGGAAGCCAAAGTCGCCTTTGGGAACGCATTCGGTTCTTTTTATATCCATTTGTTTTAAGATGCGCCAAAATTTAAGTAGAGCTTGAAGTCGTTTTGATGTCCCCGAGGTACTTTATATCCATATTATATTTAAAGGGCGCCAAAATTTTGGCGCCCTTTAAATATGTTATATATGAAGAAAACCAAATCGGTTTCCAAGGACGACTTTGGCCCTGCGAAGGCCGTAGGCCGGAGTCAGACCCGGCCGGTGGAGCCATTGGAAATTGATTTGGTTGCGAAAGATGCACCAAAATTTTTGCCATAGCTTATAGTTATGGAGAATGTATTATAAAAAGTGGTAGACATATTTTTTAATACATAGTAATATAATAGGCATAAGAAATGAAGTTTATTCCTTTAGATGAATGGGAGTTGAATTTAATGAGCAAACAATATAAATTTGAAACATTACAATTACATGCAGGTCATACGGTGGATCCAACAGGTTCTCGTGCAGTACCTATTTACCAAACAACATCTTTCGTATTTAAAGATGCAGAGGAAGCAGCTGGCCGTTTTGCCTTGACTAATCCTGGTGGCATTTATTCTCGCCTTGGCAATCCTACTACTGATGTATTAGATGCTCGTGTAGCTCAACTTGAAGGTGGTGCTGGTGGTATTGCTGTAGCATCTGGTTCTGCAGCGATTACATACTCCATTTTGAATGTAGCGAGCGCAGGTGATAATATCGTTGCTGCATCTACATTGTATGGTGGTACATATAACTTGTTCACTGCTACATTGCCTCGTTTTGGTATCGAAACTAAATTTGTTAATCCTGACAATTTGGAAGAGTTTGAAGCAGCTATTGATGATAATACTAAAGCTGTATATATCGAAACTATCGGTAACCCAGGTATTAATCTTATCGATGTTCAAGCAGTAGCTGATATTGCACATAAACATAATATTATCTTAATCGTAGATAATACATTTGCATCTCCATACTTGTTCCGCCCATTAGAACATGGTGCTGACGTAGTAGTTCACTCTGCTACTAAATATCTTGGTGGTCATGGTACAACATTGGCTGGTGTAGTTGTAGAGTCCGGTAAATTCGACTATAAAGCATCTGGCAAATACCCTAGTTTCGTTGAAGGTGACGAACATTACAATGGTTTAGTATACGGCGATTTACCAATTCCTTTCACCGTAAAAATCCGTGCTCAATTGCTTCGTGATACAGGTGCATGCATTACGCCTCTAGCATCTTGGCAAATCTTGCAAGGTATTGAAACATTGTCCTTGCGCGTAGAACGTCACGTAGAAAATACTCGTAAAGTAGTGGATTTCTTGAGCAAACATCCTAAAGTTGCTTGGGTTAACTATCCAGAACTTGCAGATAGCAAATACAAACCATTAGCTGACAAATACTTCCCTAATGGGGTAGGTGCCGTATTTACATTCGGTGTAAAAGGCGGCAAAGAAGCAGGCATTAAATTGGTTGATGCATTGCAAATCTTCTCCAACCTTGCTAATGTAGCTGATGCTAAATCTCTTGTTATTCACCCTGCATCTACAACACATGCACAACTTAATGAAGAACAACAAAAATCTGCTGGTGTTACACCAGATATGATTCGCCTATCTGTTGGTCTTGAAAACATTGATGACATTATCGATGATCTTTCCCAAGCATTGGATAAAGCTTAATCCTTAACTTCTCAACTCCTTAAAGCATAACTCCAAAAACCTATAGAACATAAAAAGAAAACCTTGTAATAAGAGGCTGTACCAAGATGTCGTGACATAATTTGGTACAGCCTTTTTGTTTTGCATTCCATTGTTGAAGGGGATAGGACAAAACGTGTTGTTGATGTATAAATTTTATATAAGAAACAGCCCTTGAATTCAACGATTCAAGGGCTGTTAATATGTGTATATGTGTGTTTAAAAGGGTTTGTTTTATGTGTGTATAGTTTTTATGAGTGTTTAGTTTTTGAGTGTGTTAAGAAATTGGAGAGATATATTATATAGTGGTTAGGTATGTCTATATAATATATGGATTATGCTTAGTATTTAGTAGTTTTTACTTTAGCACTGAGAACTTTACCGGAAATAGCATCGATCTTAACGTCTGCTTTTTTGTCGCCGCCGTTAGTCATGTCTAGTTTGTAGACAAGTTTGTTGCCGTCCATTTCCAATTCCCATTCCATTGTTTGGAAATCGCTGCCTACGCGTTCGATAGCTCTTGTTTCAGCAGATTCTGGTGTGATGGAGTTTTGTGGATTAAAGCTGTGAGATTTCTTTAATTTGTTCCATGCACTAATGGATTTTGCTTGATTGGAAACAACTTGACCTGTTGCTTCATCGATTTTCATTTCCACTTTTTGTGTCTTAGTATATGCTTCTACTTCGTAAGTTGGATGATGTTTTGCATCATAGGAGATAGAAGTTACCATTGCATCTGGATAGTAGCGATGTAATGTAGTAACAGCGCCTACGTAGTCGATTTCGCTACTTTGCATTGGAGATGCTACGCTACCAACACCATTCCAGGAACTAGGAGCTGGGTAAGTAGGAGCTGCAGATGCTACGCCTGCAATCAATACAGTACTTACGCCAAGAGCACATAATACTTTAGACAAATTATTTACTTTTTTCATGTTAATTACCTCCATAAAAGGATTTTGCTTAAAAGCAATTGTGCAAGTAGATTTTACTCAATCTACTTATACATAATTTAATATCACAAAATGAATATAAAATGAAAACTAAAACTATATACTTATTTTTAGGTATATACATAATATATTCGACATACATTATGTATATCCTTTTTTTTATTTGTATATTTTGCATAATGTAAACTTAATATAAGTATATATGGTTGACATAAATAAAATGGAATGGTTTAATAACCTTGAATAGATATGTAGTTTGTTTAGATAGGTTTCTTTTATTCTATTAATGGAGGTATACCATGAGTTCCATTTCCAATCGACGTCTCAGCACAAGAGAGTTGACAATGACAGCCTTATTTGTAACATTAATTACAGCAGGTGCATTTATTCGTGTGCCACTTCCAAACTGTCCATTTACACTGCAGATTTTATTTACTACACTGGCTGGTATTATATTAGGCAGCCGCCTCGGTGCCATTAGTGTAGGGATCTATATTATATTGGGACTTATCGGTGTACCTGTGTTTACATCTGGCGGCGGGCCAGGCTATGTATTGCAACCTACATTCGGCTATTTAATTGGATTTATGGTTGGCGCCTATGTGGTGGGGCGCTTCAGTGAGCTTTCACCAACACATTCTGTTAAGACCTTACTCATTGGTGCCATAATTAATCTGCTCATTGTATATGGTTTTGGCATGATCTATTTATATATGATAATGAATGTATATTTAGGGACACCTATTGGTTGGTGGGCTGTTATCTGGTCTTGTTTCTTGATTCCTGTTGGGCCTGACGTATTTTTATGTGCTGTAGCTGCTGTGATGGGGAAACGTATTATAGGCCATTTGCGATAATATATACAAAATAGTAATAGAGGGCTATCACATTTGTGGTAGCCCTTTTACTATGTTATGGATATACATATCCTAAAATTTCTTGTGCATCTTTTGTTTTGTTGATTTCTATGTATGGTTGCTTGCGCCCGTGAAAGTCTCGTGTTGATACAGTGCCTTCTATGGTTACCCATTGTTTATTGCTATAAGAATCTCCATCATTCTTATGCATTGTTAGACCAATAGGGGCTACGTCTGCAATACAGCAAGCCATGGCCATACGTGAAAGTGTAAACTCATTGGATTTTAATGTATTGTCTTCTCGGTTAACATAACCTGTCATATAGATTTTGTACCCTACATATTCCTCTGGTTTAGAACCAAGTGCAACGATGGTGCGATAATAGTTATCCGAGTTTAATACGATTTCCTTTTTAGATTTTGAAATGCCAGGATCTTTGGCCTCATTATTGATTGTAATAACTTCGCCAATATCGTCTTGAGAAAAATTAAAATCATTAGTATCTTCTGTGGCGGCCGTATTTCCAGTTACTTGTACAGAATTAGGCGATAAAATTGGTGGAACCACAAATAACACAAGAGGAATTATGATTGGTGTAATAGAGCGCCAATTATGTTTATATTGTTTATTTGGGGACCAAAGGATTGAAACAATGCCTCCCAATAACAGAGCTATACCTGCTAAGAGTAAAAATAATTCATATCGAGGAGCCACATATAATTTATATTGGCCCGTAATGAGTAGATATAAAAAACTAATACCTAATGCCGTATATAGCAGACCCTTGATGACACTGAGTATATCTTTGTTTCGTAGTTCTGATAACATAGTCTGTTCTCCTTATACATTAAATAAAAATTGAAATAGCAATGTTATGATATACGTAATAATACTAATAGTAATAACTAAACGAAGTATAAATGATGTTGAGATATACTGACGTAACATATATACGTTTTTGATGTCAATCATAGGACCTAACCATAGGAAACCAAGAACTGCTGATATAGGAAATAAATTGCTTAACGAACGGCCTATAATGGCATCTGATGTAGAACATAGGGAGAAGAGGAAAGCTAAAGCTAGTAATAATGCATTAGCAATAGGTGTGGCTACATCGAGTGAACCAGAGAAGAAGGTAGGTTTTATCCATACTTGGAATAGGGCTAATGTGAAGGCTGCTGCAGAGAAGTAAATAAGTAATTGACTGAATTCACGCTCTACGTGCAATAGAAAGATTTTCTTTTTATTGCCTTCTTGATTTGATGAACCATACTGATAATCTTTTGGCTGAGGTAAATTGTTAGTGATGGTAGATAATTTGTGTGGTTTCCATTTAAATGTGAGGGCCACCATACATGCGATTAATATACCACCAATTATGCGAGCTAGTATTATTTGTGGCGTATCTGGAAATGCATAATAGGTTGCTAATAATGCGATGGGGTTCATAATAGGACTTGCGAGCATAAACAATAGTCCTATATGTTGAGGGATACCACGCTTTAATAATGCATTAAACATAGGAATAGTAGCACAATCGCAGATAGGTAATACAAGACCGCTACCAATGGCGATGCCATAGCTTTTAATAGAGTCTGCTTTCAGATAACGCATTAGCCAACGATCCGGTACCAATAGTGTGATAGCAGAAGAAATGATGGTTCCTAACAATAAAAACGGTATCCCTTCAAATATGATGCCTGATGCAATGGCTAGGACTTGATGGATGGAATAGGAAATACTATGACGGAATACAGTGACCAGTAATATATATAATGTCAATATAGCCACAATACCGTACAATGACCATGGCCATATCGGTTGAGAGAGTCTATTGTGAATGTCCTTTTCAGTAGGATTGACCAAAAGAGAACATTCGGGATTATAGGACTGTAAGAGTTTCTTTACTGCTTTGATTTGTGTCGTATCATTCGCATATAACATAATATAATCGGCGCTGTATAGTTGCGATACGACTCTATCCCCTAGTGCCTGTATCATAGATGTTATACTGTTGCTCTTTGCTGTGTAGATGACGCGTTCTAGATGACAGAATTCTTTTAGAATTGAATTGAAGAAGATGAGTTCTAACTGTTGAAATGAAAACATGCCATTCCATTCAATCCATATTTCTTTCGGTGTTGTTGTAGAAATATAATCCTGTATTTGTTGCACCACATGAGATAGGTTTTCTTCTATATCATCTGGCTCAATGGATAAAGGACTTTTTATAAACTCTGTATTACCTGTTTCAAAGCTGATGATTTCTGTAGAACCTAGTTTTTTTCGTTCTCGTAGCTCTAGATTGATTAGGGTGGTTTTGCCAGACCCTAATAAGCCTGTTACGACATATACAGGAATCATGATGCACTGCACACTTTCTCGTTTATAGATGGAATATCTATTTCGGTGCCAATAACAACTAGGTGATAGTCATTTAAGTGTGTAGCTGTTATAGCACAGGATTGCGGTGTGTATTGTAATTCCATAGGGCCTGATGCGGTAGGAATAATACCTTTAATCCGTAGTATTGTAGATGGTAAATTATTACAAAAATCAATCCATTGTGTATCATCGAGGGATTGTAGATTATGGAATGTATGGGTCACAAATGGTTGGTGCTCGTGATGGTGGACATCATGGTCATGATGACTGTGATTATCATGGTGAGCACCGTTGTAATCCTCACTGTCGTTACATGTATGGCAACTGCAGGTTTCGGAATCATGTTCATGTGCCTTATGAGTATTAGATTTTAGTTGGTTTATATCCTGTTGAAGTGCATCTACATCGGTATATATTGCCGTATGTGGTGCTAATTCAATGATGAGTTGTTTTGTTTTTTCAACCTGTTTTTCATCCTCTACATGAGTAAGTAGAATGGCATAACAGTGTTTGATTTGGTCCTTAAAGAAGGGGCCAAAGTTCTTAATTGCCATAGGTGCCTGCATGGCATCTACGACCGTTATAATCATGCTGACATAGGCTTTACTGGTGATATCGTCATCATCACAAGTATATAAAATTTCACTTAATTTACTAACACCAGATGGCTCTATATAGATTTGATCGATATCTTGCGTAGATAGAATATCGATTAAGGCATTTTTAAAGTTGCCTTGCAGACTGCAGCAAATACAACCGGAGGTTACTTCGCGTACAGTTGCGCCCGATGTAGATAATTGTTTTGCATCGAGACTGGTTTCACCAAAATCATTTTCTATAATTAATATACGTTCATTTGTGTTACCACAGTTTAATATATGCTGTAAATACGTTGTTTTTCCGGCTCCTAAGAATCCGGATATGATCGTAATTGGTATCATAATACGCCTCCCTTGTAAATGTAAACATAGTATACTACTCTTACATAACATATAAAAATACCCATAAGGGTATAAACAATAGTTTACAAAGTTAAGTAATAAGCGAGTTATAAGAAAAATTGATAATATTATACTAATATGAGTATATGTGAACATGTTTATATATTTATAACGTTGATTTTACAAAAAAGCGTATGCCTCATAGGATATATATGAGTACATACGCTTATTTGAATAAATATTATTATGTAAAACTTTGAAAAATTATTGTAATTTTTCTAGTAATGCTTTAAGGAATACATATACATGTTCTACAGAAGGTAGATGTACGCGTTCCGTATTTGTATGTGGGCTAATGATTGTTGGACCAAAGCTGATCATTTCAGTATTTGGTAAAACATTCTTTAATAAGCCACATTCTAGGCCTGCATGAACAGCGTTTACGCGGGCAGGGGTGTCGGACATAGTATTGTAAAGTGCGATAACTTGTTCTTCTAGTTTAGAGCCTTTATCGTATTCCCATGCAGGATAACCGCCGCTGCGGGTAGCAGAAACGCCTAATGTATCAGCAAGGAGTAATAATTTTTTAGTTAAGTATTCTAAGCTGTTTTTATTAGAGCTACGAACTGATACGAGGATGTCTATCGTATGTGTGCCTTCAGAAACAATAGCGAGATTATCTGATGTTTCTACAAGCCCTTCGATGGTTTGGCTCATAGAGTGAACCCCATCTTCTGCAAGATAGAGGTAGGAAATTAAGGCTTCTGCCGTATCATCAGCATACACTGTTGCCGGTGTAGGAATTTCTTCCACTACGAATGTTAAATCAGGATCTTTGATTGCAAATTCATGTTTGTATTCTTTTTCGTAGAATTTGATAAGGGTCTTAATCGCTTCTATATCCTCGTTGCGTACAGACATGGTTGCAACCGCTTTAGATGGAATCGCATTATGTTTAACGCCACCTACGAAAGAAGCTAGATTAAAGGAATATTGTTTTTCTAAATCATAAAGAACGCGAGCAAGTACTTGGTTTGCATTAGCTCGTTGTTCGATGATTTCGATACCGGAATGACCACCCTTTAAACCTTTTACAGTTAGTGAAAGCCCTGCATCATAACCAGGTAGATTATTTTCGCGCAATAGTGGGATAGATACATTAACGTGGCAGCCGCCAGCGCAGCTCACGCAGAACTCATGTTCCACTTCAGTGTCTAAGTTGATTAGATAGTCACCTGTTACTTGACCTTCTTTTACCGCTGCAGCACCATCCATACCTGTTTCTTCGTTAGTTGTGAACAATACTTGTAGTGGACCATGTTGTTGGTTCTTATCTTCTAGGACTGCTAAAATCATAGCGCCGCCCATGCCATTATCTGCACCCAATGTAGTGTCATCGGCGTGCATCCATTCGCCTTCGATGATGTTGGCGATTGGATCTTTTGTAAAATCATGGTTGGAATCATGACCTTTTACGCATACCATATCGATATGACCTTGAAGGATGACGGATGGACGATTTTCATAGCCTGGTGTAGCCGGTTTTTTGATAACTACATTCCACTCACTATCTTGGGTGGCTTCGAGACCTAAATTGTGAGCAAAATTGACAATGTAATCGCTAATGCCCTTTTCGTTGCCAGATCCACGTGGGATTTGGCTCATTTCTTTAAATATTTCTAATACGCGTTTTGCTTGAACGATTGCGTCCATTTGGCACCTCTCATTCTGAAAATATATCCCATATAATTCTAATTATCTTAGTTGCTATGAGATTATTCATGTTTATTCATTAGTTAATAAGTAATTATTATCTATAATATAGTTATATCACATGTACTATGAATAGAAAAGACGATGTATATAGTTTATAATAGTATCATGCGTAATGTATAACGAACGCGCTGTATTATATACCTTTTATTTATATAGGATGGTGAAAGTATGCAACATGAACGTCGCAACATTAGTATGCTTATGGATCTCTATGAGATGACCATGGCTCATGGGTACTTTACGAAACAAGACAATACAGACCGCGTTGCCTTCGACGTATTTTACCGTCGCAATCCGGACAAAGGTGGATTTGCTATCTTTGGCGGATTGGAACAAGTTTTAGAATACATTTTGAATCTTCATTTCGATGAGGAGGATATGGCGTATTTTAAATCATTGCATTTATTTAGTGATGAATTTTTAGAGTATTTGCGCAACTTCAAATTTACCGGTGATGTATATGCCTTCAAAGAAGGTACCATCATATATCCTAATGAGCCGATTATGACCATCGTAGCACCTCTTATCGACGCACAAATTGTGGAAACAGCAGTGCTTACTATGATTAATCATCAATCGCTTATTGCTACAAAGGCGAACCGCATCGTGCGCGCCGCCGATGGGCGCATTGTATCCGATTTTGGGGCTCGTCGCGCTCACAATGTAGACGCTGCTGTATATGGTGCGCGGGCGGCTTTCATAGGCGGTGTCAATGGGACTGCCACAGTTCTAGCGGGACAACAATTTGGGATTCCCGTAAATGGTACCATGGCACATAGTTGGGTTATGTACCACGATTCTGAATATGAAGCATTCAAGTCCTATGCTGAAGTGTATCCGGACAGCGCTGTGTTCTTGGTGGATACCTATAATGTATTAGAATCGGGTGTACCAAATGCCATTAAGGTTGCCAAGGATATTTTGGAACCGAATGGTCATCGATTAAAAGGCATCCGCCTCGATTCTGGTGACTTAGCATATTTAGCTAAGCAAGCGCGTCGTATGCTCGATGATGCGGGGATGAACGATTGCAAGATCATGGCATCTAATAGCCTTGATGAATATACGATTTCATCCTTATTAAATCAAGGTGGCCCTATTGATATCTTTGGCGTAGGGGAACGATTGATTACGTCGAAAACGGATCCTGTATTCGGTGCTGTATACAAGATTGCAGGCGTTGAAAAAGGCGGCGTATGGGAACCGCGCATTAAGATTTCTGAGTCTGTGGAAAAGATTACCAATCCTGGATTGAAACAGGTATATCGCGTTTATAATGAAGATGGTCGCGCTATTGCTGAATTATTGACATTACCTGGCGAAGTGCCATTCACAGACAAACCATATCGTTATATCGATCCAGAAAAACCGTGGAGAGAATTGTATTATGAAAACTGTACATTTAAAAATATGCAGGAACTCATGATTAAAGGGGGCGAGCAAATCGTACCATCCCCAACATTGGAATCGATACGCGCCTATGTACAAGAACAATTGGCTCATGAGATTTGGCCGGAAGAACAACGCTTTGAAAATCCACATCGTCACTATCTAGATATGAGCCCTGACTATTACCATATGAAGATGGACTTATTGAATCGTATTGGTCGTAAAAAATAGGAGGGCCTATGCTTACACATCCAGAACGAACAAAAGAGGAATTAGTGGCGTGGATTCGGGACTATTTTGAACAAAATGGGCCTGCATGTTCCGCTGTAGTCGGCATTTCGGGCGGTAAGGATTCTAGCGTAGTAGCCGCTCTTTGTAAGGAGGCGCTTGGTGCAGAACGCGTTGTAGGCGTCCTTATGCCAAATGATGTACAATCCGATATAGATGATGCAAAAGAGGTGGTGGCGCATCTTGGTATCCCCTATATGATTGTGAATATTGGTAATGCCTATCGTGCATTAACGGAGGCCATTGTACAAGGAGAGGGCTTTTCCAATGTAACGGGCCGTACAGA
Source organism: Veillonella sp. ACP1 (assembly GCF_000286635.1). Lineage (NCBI taxonomy): Bacteria > Bacillati > Bacillota > Negativicutes > Veillonellales > Veillonellaceae > Veillonella > Veillonella sp. ACP1. Next base: position 189,107 of record NZ_ALKL01000024.1, read on the forward strand.
TTTAGCGCGAGATGCAGAAATCAATACGCCGCCTCGTTTGCGGATGGCCACATTATATGCGGTAGGTCAAAATTTGCCACATGGTGCACGTGTTGCTAATACATGTAATGGCTCTGAAGACTATGTGGGCTACTCTACCAAGTTTGGCGATGCAGCAGGTGACTTTAGTCCGTTGGCGAATCTCGTGGTTGAAGAGGTACGTCAGATTGGACGCCTTTTAGATATTCCACGTCATTTAGTAGACAAAACGCCTAGTGATGGCCTCAGTGGTCAATCCGATGAGGATAAACTAGGATTTACTTATGCCGTTCTTGACCGATATATTCGAACCGGCGAAATTGAAGATATAAAAACGAAGGAGCGCATTGATTATCTACAACGCATTAATCGTCATAAACTTGAATTAATGCCTTCTTTTAAACCGTCTACATTATGATATTTATAGGAGGATATGATGACTAAGAAAATTGCAATCATTGGTACAGGCGGTACCATTGCGGGCCAAGGTGCTTCAGACACTGATTTGACGGGTTATACAGCAGGTGTGTTGCCCCTAGAAGAAATTATATCCTCTGTACCTGGCGTTAGAGAGTATGGCCCTTTTGTGTGCAATCAATTTTGTAATATTGAAAGCTCAGATATAACGCTATTTCAATGGGTCCGTCTATCAAAATTAGTGCAGAAATGTGTGGATAATGATGATATTGCAGGTGTTGTTATTACACATGGCACGGATAGTATGGAGGAAACAGCGTATTTCTTACATCTTACTGTTCATACTGATAAGCCTATCGTGATAACAGGTTCTATGCGCCCAGCAGGTGCTGTCAGTGCTGATGGTCCTATTAATTTATTACAGGCTATACAAGTGGCTCGAACACCAGAGTCTTATAACAAGGGCGTATTAGTCGTTATGAATGGCTATATTGATGGTGCGCGGGATGTAACTAAAATGAATACAACTAACGTGGCGACCTTTGGTAGCCCTAATGCAGGTCATCTTGGTATTGTACAAGATGGTATAGCCCAATACTATATGTGTCCGTTGCGTAAGCATACGATGGAATCTGAGTTTGGCTTGCCAGAGGACGATGACTTACCACGTGTTGAAATCTTAACCTGTTATGCAGGTATCGAAGAAATTATGGGGCTTGCCATAGTGGCAACGAATCCATCGGGTTTGATCTTAGCTGGTTTAGGCCATGGTACGATACCAGAACCTATCCGCAAGGTAACATCCAATTTACCAATACCTGTTGTACGCGCATCCAGAACGGGAAGTGGTATAGTATCTAAGGTTCCCCAAGATGTGGAGGCAGGCTATTTTGTATGTGATAGCTTATCACCTCAAAAGGCTCGTATCTTGTTGATGTTGGCCTTACAAAAGGAACGCACTTGCAAGGATTTGGAACGAATCTTTAAAGAATACTAACCCTTACAAGCAATTGTATGCGGATGAGACAGATATAAAAAGACCCTTTGTGATTATTCACAAAGGGCCTTTTGCTTGTATAAATCATTCGGTACCGATGGCATTTTCTAATGCTCGTTGTACACCTAGGTATACAGCTTTGGCTAAGGTGTCGCCGAATAGAGAATAGGATCCTGCATCAGTTAATACATCGCCATTTGTATTGATAGTTAAGATGATGCCATCTGTAGCAGTTCCAGTAGCGGAGGTATTCGTTTCTTTTGCTAAACTGTGAACTATATGTGTATTGTATTTGGGAAAGTCCTGGGTACTTTCCACCTTCCAATCTTGTAATGCTGCTGTTTTAGCCTCAGTAATCGTCATGATGGCTTTCACCATCGCACTATCTGTTAAGGCCTTGTTGGTAAATACGAGGATATTAATTGTGCCAGGAGTGTGGAATTCACCATCTTTTTCTTCATAACAATAACCTGTACCTGCACGATGGGCCGTTTTCTTATAACCACCAGTGACAATGGTTTCAACGATTGTATCACTTTCTTGTACCATTGTGTACGCATGAAGGGATGGTGTAGCAGAGGTTAACAGTGCAGTGCTGAAATGTACAGGCACATCGATATGCTCAAATTCTTGAGCTAAATAGTTTGCTACAGAGCCACCTGGTAGATCTTTTTCTGTTTCAATATGGTAGGTTAATTGTTGATTGCGTACACCTAATGTATGGTGAAAGCCTCCATTTAGTTGACCGCTGCTCAAGGAATAGTGAATGTCGTCAAAGAGTACGGTTACAGAGTTGTATTCTTTAGTGACATGACCGCCCGTTATTAATTCATCTGGCGCTGTATATGGATTATTAGACATATAGGACTCCCTAGTTTATCATTGTTAGATATAGAATATAAAGCTATAATAAAAGGTAATATTTTATTATCTTCATATAAGTTGTTTATAATACATAATATTTACATGTGAAATTATATCATATGTTTACCATAGATTTGAGTAAGTCACCTTAAGCATTGTGGGGGTATACATGTACGAATTCTTAGCAACCGCATCAGAGCTGTTATTTAAAGATGCCAATGTATTGTTAAAATTAAGAGAATGGTTTTTTAGCCAAGCCGGCAATATTTTGCTTGCTCTTATTATATTTTTTGTAGGCCGCTATATTATTCGGTGGATTAAAAACGTTGCTGTTCGTGTTATGACACGGGCCAACTATGATACTGCCGCAATGGGCTTTGTATCTCAAATTATTAATTATGTATTGCTTGTAGGTTTATTATTAGTCTGTCTTAATCAAGTTGGTGTTCCTACAACATCCTTTGTAGCAGCTTTCGGTGCTTTTGGTTTAGGTATTGGCTTAGCATTACAAAATAATCTAGCGAACTTAGCATCAGGATTATTGATTTTAATATTCAAACCATTTCGTGCTGGACACTATATTGAGGTTGGGGACATTATAGGGAGCGTTACATCCATACAGTTTATGAATACTATTATCACTACAAAGGATCAGAAACGGGTGTACATACCAAATTCGATTCTTACATCTCAATCAGTAACGAATTATTCCTATATGACTGAACGAATGATTCCGTTTGTTTTTGATATTGGCTATAACAATGATCATCATGAAGCAATTAAGATATTAAAGACCGTTTTTGCCAAGGATAAACGTATTCTAAATGCTAAATATATGGAGATTGGTATTTCTGAATTTGGTGATAACTCTGTGCGTATTTCTGCGTTTGCAGAAGTTAAAACGAGTCAGTTTCTTGATGTTCGATATAGTATTATGTCCGATGTAAAAGATGCTTTTGATAAGCATGGTATAGATATTCCATATCCACAACGTGTTGTATATATACAAAACGCAGATACTTCTACAGGTGAAATTAAAGGAACTAAGAAAAAAGTAACTACCACGAATCAAGAAATCTGATAAATCATGAATTTACAAGTTAATAATATGTAGAAAGAGATTGATATGAGAGATTTAATAATGTATAGGCACTTAGTATGGCAACGTTTTATATTGGCGTTAGCTTTCATAGGTGCCATGCTCTTAGGTACTGTTGCTCATGGTGCTGCACCTACGCCACCATCTACCATTGGTGAAGCCGTGGTACTCATTGATGCAGATAATAAGGAGATTTTATTTGCCAAGAATCCCGATAAATGGATGCATCCGGCAAGTACAACGAAAATGGTAACCTTATTAACAGCACTTGAGTTAAAAGGAACACAATTAGATGAGTTAGCAACGATTAGTCCTTATGCAACTAGCATGGAGGAATCTAATCTTGGTGTACATGTGGGCGACCAAATCACCTTGGAAGGTGTTCTTGAAGGTATGATGGTAGCATCTGGTAATGATGCGGCTGTAGTGGTGGCAGAGAACGTAAGTGGGTCTGTAGAAAATTTTGCGAAGGATATGAATCGCATAGCTGCTAAGGCAGGGGCTAAAAACAGCGTATTCCTCAACCCTCATGGATTGACCCAAATGGGTCATCATTCAACGGCACGAGATTTGGCTTTGATTGCATCTTATGGGATGAAGTATCAAATGTTCCGCGATAAGGTGGCGAATGATTACTATAAGGTGCCATATCAAAATCGCACACCTGAAACGATTCGCACTACCAACCATTTCATCCGCAATAAATACCCTGGTGCTAATGGTTTAAAGACTGGCTTTACAAATGCGGCGGGTGAATGTTTGATCGCATCGGCTACGCGAAATGGGCACACTATGATTGTGGTGATGCTCAATGATGACAACCGTTGGAATGAGGCCGTTCAGTTCCTAGACTATGGCTTTAAATTACGCGGTGTTATTTAATAATATAACTATTTAGTTATACATACTATAAAAGGTCCTACCTTCTGGTGGGACCTTCATTGTAAGGGGGATATGTATGAGTTCATTTTTTGCTTTTTTAAAACGGATGCGCTTTATTAACCGTTGGAGCTTGATGCGCAATACGGAAACTGAAAATATTCAAGAGCATAGCCTTGAGGTGGCTATGGTAGCTCATAATTTAGCGGCTCTTAAAAATGAATATTTTGGTGGCAACCTAGATATTAACAAGGTGGCTGTCATTGCCATGTACCATGAGGTGAGTGAAATCTTTACAGGGGATATGCCGACGCCTATTAAATACTTTGATCCTAAGCTTCGTTCCTTGTATGGCGAGGTGGAAACCTTAGCGCAAGAAAAAATGTTAAGCACATTGCCGAAACGATTGCAATCCGTTTATAAACCGTATATTGTAGATGCTGAAACATTGCCTGAATGGCCGATTGTGAAAGCAGCTGATACATTATCTGCGTATATGAAATGTGTCAATGAATTACATGCGGGCAATGATGAATTCAAGGAGGCGCACGATACGATTTTGGCCAAGTTGAAAGCTCTAAATATGCCAGAGGTGGACATGTTCATCGAAGAATATGTACCGGCTTTGAGTGAGTCCTTGGATAAACTTAATTACTATAAAATATAGTAGGTAGCATTAAGGTTTTGTAATATATTCCTGATTGCGTATCAATATCTTTTTACCGCGCCATGAGAAGGCTCGATGACCGTGTTTTGCCTTAAACTCCTTATTGGTCATAGACTCTAATTCATCAACATCCACATAAGGTTCGATAGATTGAAATCCAATAATGGGTGTTGTAGGTAAGTCCTTATTATGGGGGCATACTTCTTGGCATACATCACAACCGAATAACAAGGGTGATTTCCTGATGATGGCTTGTTCGTTATCGGTGAGATCGCCTTTTTTTTGTGTTAAATAGCTTTTACAGGTGGCGTAATTAAATGCATTGCCATCTAGACATTGACCTAAGCAGGATGTAATACACCGATTACAGCCCATACACGTATCGGTCATAGGCGTATTGGACTCGAATTCTAATGTGGTGAGCACAGTACCGATAACGATATAAGAACCCCAAGTTGGATTGATAAAGCATTTATTTTTTCCATAGAACCCAAGGCCTGCTAAATAGGCCATATATCGATCAGCTAAGGGACTCGTATCGCAATGGATAGAGAATGATGCATCTGGGGCAGTCGTTTTAAGTTCATCTACGAGACGTTGTAAATAGTCTGTCACCACTAGATGGTAATCAGTGGCCCACGTGTAACGGGATAGATTCGTAGGACCTTCATGTGGCACATGATAGGGAAATAGACAGACGATGGCGCTGTGTGGCATAAAGTCTGTTGTGCCTATCAGTCGTTCGTCTATGTCGGCTGCTGTGAATGGACAGGGATTGGATTCCTGCAAAATTTCACGGGCCTCTATAGGGAGTGGCCATGACGTGGTGCCCACTACGGGTATATGTAATTGTTTGCAAACTTCTTGTAATTTTATATTGTTTGTCATAGATTTACGGTGTAATAGTTGTTACAATTATATATATAAGCAAAAATAAAAGGTTTTATGGCAACATTGCTAATAGTAAATGGCTTAAGATAATGATTGTTTTTAGTATACCATTGTGAGGATAGATTATGTTAGCCTTTTTGAAAGTGTTACAACCGAAGACGGTGGAAGAGGCCTATGAAATGGCCGTAAAAAATAAGACGGCACCGATGCTTGCTGGCGGGTGTTGGCTGCGCTTAGGTCGCCGTACATGGCCTGCAGTAATCGATATGGCAGGATTAGATTTACGATATGTTCGTGAAGAAGATAACGAATTTGTTATTGGTGCCATGGCGACACAAGGCGATGTAGAACGATTTGAACCATTACAACGCTTTTGTGGCGGTGCTGTAGTACGTGGTGTCAAAGAAATTCTAGGCGTCCAATTTAGAAATATGGCTACCATGGGTGGATCCGTAGCTAGCAAATTTGGCTTTTCCGATATCATTCCTGCCTTGCTAGCTGTTCATGCAGACATCGTAACCTATAAAGGTGGTCGTATGTCCATGAAGGATTATATGAATTATCGGGAACGTGATATTTTAGTTGAAATTCGCATCCCTAAACGCGAGGTGCCTGTTGCGGTTGAGGCGTTGCGCATTTCTCGTGGCGATTTTCCATATTTAACCGGTTCTATTCGCCGTGATGATACAGCCTATGAAGTCTATATCGGGACCCGTCCAGGTGCGCCACAACTAGCAGAGAAAGCGAGTGCTTTGCTTTCAGAAAAAGGATTAGATGCATTGGATGAGGCAGCACGGGTTGCATCAGAGGAATTAGTATATCAAAAGAATTCTCATGCATCCAAGGAATATCGAATTGAGATGGCTAAAGCCATGGTTCGCCGGTTAGTTAAGGAGGTGGCACAATAATGGAATTAGTATTAAATATTAATAATAAGAATGTAATCGTTAATGTGCCAACGGATGAAATGCTATTAACTACGCTGCGTAACTTAGGCTATTATAGCGTACGCTGTGGCTGTGATACGACAAACTGTGGCTTATGCACTGTTTGGGTAGATGATGAAATCACGTTATCCTGCGCATATCCTACATTCCGTGCGCCAGGCCATTCCATCACAACCCTCGAAGGTCTTGAAGAGGATGCATCTTTATTAGCAGATTGTCTTGCTTCTGAAGGGGCAGACCAATGTGGTTTCTGTACTACCGGTATGATGATGAGTGCTATCGCATTGAAGCGTAGAAACCCTAATGCCAGTGATGATGAAATCCGAGAATACTTGATTGGCAATCTCTGTCGCTGCACCGGCTATGAGTCGCAGCTCCGCGGTGTTCGTAAGTATCTACAAGGAGGTTTATAATGAAGCACATTGGTAAGTCTTATGATAAAGTCGATGCCAAGGGCATACTCAGTGGTAAACCTTCTTATACAGGCGATTTTGTGCCAAAAGATGCCCTCATTATTAAGGTGTTGCGTAGTCCCCATGCACAGGCGAAAATTAAATCCATTGATACATCTAAAGCTAAATTAATCCCTGGTGTAGAGGCTATTTTTACCTATGAAGATGTACCGAATACGCGATTTACTTTGGCAGGTCAAACCTATCCAGAGCCATCTGCCTATGATGCGTTGATTCTCGATCCTGTAGTCCGCTATGTAGGTGATGAAGTGGCCCTCGTCGTGGCTAAAGATGAAGCTACTGCATTGAAGGCGATGCCTCTTATTAAGGTTGAATACGAGGTGCAAAAACCGGTACTTGATTTACGCACGGCTATGGACCATGAAACAGTAGTCCATCCAGAAGACGATATTCTCAATCACATTCCGGTAGGACAAGACTATAAACGCAATATTTGTGTATCCTACCATAAGCGTGTTGGTGATATTGAAGGGGAACTCGCTAAATGTGATTATGTCGTAGAAGGCACATATTTCGATCAAGCTACGCGTCAATCTGCAATGGAACCATTCCAAAGCTTTGGCTATATTGATCATTTAGGACGTATTGTCATCGTTAGCTCTACGCAAATCGTGTTCCATGTGCGCCGTCATATTGCACGAGCACTAGGAATTCCTGCATCTAAAATCCGCGTTATTAAACCTCGCATTGGCGGTGGTTTTGGATCGAAGCAAACGGCTTGTACTGAATTGATGACAGCATTTGTAACATGGAAATTACAAAAGCCATGTTATTTACTATACGATAGAACTGAAGCACAAACTTGTTCTACTACACGTCATGCTCGTGAATGGTATATTCGCGTAGGTGCTACAAAGGATGGCATTATCCAAGTTATTGACATGGACTCCATTACTGATGCAGGTGCTCATGCAACCCACTGCTTTACGACAACCACAGCGGGGGAACATAAATCCGTGCCATTGTATAACAAGGCAAAAGCGGTGCACTACGGCACGGAAGGGGTTTACATGAATCATACGCCGGGCGGTGCCTTTCGTGGCTATGGTGCTACAGAAGCTTTGTGGCCGTTGGAGTGTGCTGTTAACCGATTAGCAGATGAAATGGAAATCGACCCAGCTGAACTTCGTCAAAAGAATCTAATTGCTGCTGGTGAACGCAGCTTAGTATATGATCCTGATGAAATTATGGATTCTGGACTATTCCAAGAAACCGTAAATAAGGTTAAGGAAATGGCTCGTTGGGATGAGCGTCCTCATAGTTGGGACATTGATGAGCGCTATCGCGGCGGTTTGGGGATGGCTCTTGCTTTACAAGGGTCCGGTGTTGCTAATATCGATGTAGCATCCGTAGAAATTCGTCTCGGCGATGATGGTAACTACACATTGTATACGGGCTCTTCCGATATGGGGATGGGGGCTAATACAATTCTTACACAAATGGCTTGTGAAGCTATTGGTTGTCCGATGGAATCTATGACGGTTGTCGAATCTGATACGGATATCGTACCATTTGACCCAGGTTCATACGCATCGAGTACGACTTATGTAACGGGTACAGCTGCGAAGATGGCGGCTGAAGAACTGAGAGAAAAGATAATCCATAAATTAGCGCAATTTATGGATGTTAAACCAGAAGATATTGATTTTGACGGCTTAGTAGGTGTGACTAAGGACGGTACAAAGAAAATGTCCGTTCAAGAACTAGCGCCTAAGCTATTAGTCGGAACTACATCCGAACAATTAACGGGGTTCGCAACATGGGGTAGTCATACATCTCCACCACCATTCATGGCTTCTATCGCGGAAGTTAAGGTAGATAAACAAACGGGGCAAATTATACCATTACATATGTATAACTGTGTAGACTGTGGTACCGTTGTGAATCCGAAATTAGCGCGCGTACAGGTTGAAGGTGGCGCAGTACAAGCTATTGGTATGGCTTTGTATGAAGATGTTAGATACTCTAGTAATGGTCGTTTAGAAACCAATAATTTCATGACCTATAAGATTCCTACACGTCAAGATATTGGTGAATTACATACAGCCTTTGTCGAATCATATGAGGAAAGTGGTGCATATGGTGTTAAATCCATCGGTGAAATTGTTATTAATACAGCTTGTCCCGCAATACAACATGCTGTAAAAAATGCAGTTGGTGCGGATATTCGTACATTACCTATGACACCAGAGAAGGTATTTATGGGGATGGACGAGAAATATAAAGTATAACCATTTCTACATTCCTAAAGGGGGCCTCGTGCTATGACATCACAAACGCAGTACTGGAATCGTCTTATCCAACCTGGCATTGTCGCATTGGTTGGGGCTGGCGGCAAAACAACGGTCTTATCTAAGCTAGTCGAGTATGGTCGGTTGCAAGGACAACCTATCGTAGTGACGACTACGACACATTTGTATGAATCACAAGTGGCTCAATATGAACCTATTTACACAAAGGATATCAACGATGTTGATGAATATTGTACAAAACGTATTCAACAAGGGTATTGTGGCGCCTGGTTTAACGGTATTACACGAACTAAGGTTGATGCTGTAGATTGTGAAAGCATAGATGGCCTCAGTGCGTTACATCCAAACTGGCAAATCGTTGTTGAAGCAGATGGGGCTAAAGAAAAATGGCTTAAGGCACCAAAACATACGGAACCTGTTATCCCAAGTCAAACAAAGACGACTATAGGGGTAGTGAACCTTCAAATGCTAGGTGCATCCCTTGATGAAGATCATGTTCATAATTTGGAATTAGTTCAATCCATTGTACATCGCGAAGAAGGTGCCATCGTAACACCTCATATGCTTGCTCAAATCGTGCTTCATAAACAAGGTTTGTTCCAATATAGTAAAGGTAAGAAAATCTTGTTCTGCACAGGGTATGACACGGTACAACATCGCATCATTGATGATTTCATAAGCCATGTGGTAGATAGTGATATTACGGCTATTGTGTTGGCTGATGGGTATAAGGCTAGCTGTGAAATTCGTCGTATTATTCAATGTCGCTAGGTAACAAAATGGAATATAAAACATGTGAAAGCGCTCCCTTAGGGGGCGCCCTTTCACGAGAAATACCACGTATTGGTGTTGTTTTATTAGCAGCAGGTCAGTCGCGACGAATGGGAAAGAATAAACAATTACTCCCGTGGCGAGGAAAGACGATTCTTGATGCTGTATGTCATGCATTACAAGTTGGATGGGAACAAAGTAATTCTTCATGGAATTTAGAAATCTATCCTATGGTTGCCGTTACAGGTGGGGACCATGATATTGACCGTATTGCTAGTAGTTATGGATTTTCCATTACTCATAACAGTCGTTCTGATTTAGGTCAAGGTACATCCATCGCATTAGGCGTGCAATACTTGGTGAATACATTTGGCACGCACCCTTTGGATGGTATTATTTGCTCTGTTTCTGATCAACCTTTACTAGACTCTATGGTTATTGAAAAACTCATTGCTAGCTTTCAACAGCATAGAGATGAAACCAATAGAACAATCGTAGTACCTAAATATGGACCTACGCAGCATCCTGGGAACCCCGTTTTATTTGGTGCCCATTGGTTTGAGGCGTTGCAACATATCGAAGGGGATCAAGGTGGTCGAACGATTATTCGCGGTGTGGGGCATAATTTTGTAGAATATGTAAGTATTATTCCTGAATGGGGATTTGATATAGATACGCCAGAGGATTATAACGATTTACAACATCGTGAAAGTGAGGGTGTATGAAGCCTTTAATACTTGTGCGCGGAGGCGGAGATATCGCTTCCGGTGCCATTTATAGATTGAGACGTGCAGGGTACCCTGTAGTGGTTAATGAAATTGCTATACCTACTATGATTCGCAGAGAGGTCAGTTATGGCAATGCTGTTCATTGCGGTGAAATGATTCTTGAAAGGTTAGTCGCCCGTCATGTGTATATCGATGAAATTCAGGATACTTTAGCACAAGGGGTGATTCCTGTTGTTACATCGTCCTACGAAGAGCTATTAGAACAACTGCATCCAGATATTGTTGTCGATGCCATTTTGGCTAAAAAGAATTTGGGGACTACGAGACTCGATGCGCCCTTTGTTATTGGTGTAGGCCCTGGATTTAGTGCAGGTCGCGATGTGAATGTGGTCATTGAAACGATGCGTGGACATAATTTGGGACGCTGTATCTATGATGGTGAAGCGGAACCTAATACGGGTATTCCTGGTAATGTGGGTGGCTATACACATGAACGCGTGATTCATTCCCCGAAGGCCGGTTTGTTTACGGCGAAACGCCATATTGGCGATGAGGTGCAAGCTAATGAAGTGATTGGTTATGTCGATGAAGAACCGGTGCGTGCTAAGATTACCGGTACGTTGCGGGGTATTTTAAAAACGGGACTCATCGTTTCTGACCATTTTAAATTAGCCGATGTGGATGCTCGCTGTGAGGAATCCCATTGTTATAGTATTTCTGACAAATCCCTGGCTGTTGGTGGCGGCGTTTTAGAGGCTGTTACTGCATGGGACTATGAAAGGAATAAAGATGGAAAGCATTTATGATATTATGAAAGACTGTTTGCAGGTTACAGAGCCAACATTTTTGGTGACGATTTTATCGGGGCCTCGTCAAGGGGATAGAACTATCTATAATCAGGATGGGGATATATTATATGGTGACGCTATAGAAGGTTTTACACTAAATAGAGTTAAGCCAAATGCTTTATGTGTATTTGGTAGTACTGAATGCTTTGTCGAACCTGTTGAAAAGGATCCATCTGTTCTTGTACTGGGTGCTGGTCATGTGAGCCGTGCTATTACAGATTTACTCTTATTTATTGGGTGTCGTGTTACAGTGGTTGATGATCGTCCTGAGTATGTGGTGCCTGAATTCTTTGACGAGTGTGTAACAAGAAAATGTTTGCCTTTGAATGATTTTAGAGACAAGTTACCTCTTGATGAATACAATGGCTTTATTATCGTTACGAGAGCCCATGAATTTGATAATACGTGCTTGGAACAATTGAGAGATCGATTGCCTACTTATATGGGCGTTATGGGTAGCCAACAACGCATTCATTATGCATTAGAAAATTTGAAAGCCAAAGGTTGGACGCAAGAGGAACTCGATATGATTTATGCTCCTATTGGACTAGATTTGGGTGCTCAAACACCGGAGGAAATTGCGTTATCTATCGTCAGTGAGTATCTTGCTGTTGTGCGAGGTAAACAAGGCCAGTTTTTACGTAGAAAGAGAGTTGTAAATCATGAATCGTGAGTTTGTAGAATATTTGAGTCAACGCACAGGTGAAACACTAGCAGTGGCAACAATTCTTCATACTGCCGGTTCTACACCACGTAAAGCGGGTACATCGATGGTTGTATTCCCTGATGGGTCTATCTTTGGTACTATCGGTGGCGGCCGTGCGGAAAATGAAATACGCCTTAGCGCCATTGATTCTATGAATAAGAAGGAACAGCATCGACGTATCGAAGTGAAATTAAATGATGATGTAGCCGTTAAAGAAGGTATGGTCTGCGGTGGATGCATGGATGTGTGGATTAAAACGCAAAATGTATAACTCTGTTTTAAATTTACAGTGCTCATAAAATGCGATAAAATATAAGGTACAGCTAAGATAATGGCTGTACCTTATTATTTTGTATAAGGAGTTGCGAATATGCATTTTGAAGCCCTCATACATACCTTTAGAATCCTTGATCTCATCGATATCTTGACGGTTGCTATCGGTATTTATTATATGTATAAACTCTTAAAGGATACACGCGCTGTAGCCTTGTTGAAAGGGTTATTATTTTTGGCTATTTTGAATGTTTTAAGCCATGTAATGAATTTGTATGTTATTAACTGGATTCTCCAACAAGGGATGACTGTTATCCTCTTTGCGTTACCTGTCGTGTTCCAACCGGAACTACGTCGTGCCCTAGAGCAACTTGGGCGTGGCCGTATTTTTAGTAAAGCACAGAATGTAAACGAAGAAGAAATGGACATGGCCATCAATGAAGTGATGGCTGCTGCTCGCGTTATGTCCCGTGAACATACAGGGGCCCTTATCGTATTTGAACGTGAAGTAGGTTTAAATGACTTTATTGATACAGGCATTATTGTTGATGCTGTACTTAGTCGGGAATTGATTAAAAATATTTTCGTTCCTAGTACACCTCTTCATGATGGGGCTATGATTATCCGCAATGGCCGCATTCAGGCTGCAGGTTGTCTATTGCCGCTTACCGAGGACCGTACATTAAGTACCGAACTTGGTACACGTCATCGCGCGGCTATCGGTCTGTCTGAACAAACAGATGCGGTTGTCGTTGTTGTCAGCGAAGAAACGGGTGTCATTTCTTATACCTATGGCGGACATATTTATCGTCACTTACCAGAAGATCAAATTAAAGAGGCCCTTCGTACATTTATGGAAAGACCTCGTCAAAATATTACGAGCATGTGGAAATGGGGTGGCAAGAAATGATGATTCATTTGAAACGCAACTGGCCTGCAAAAATACTTTCATTATTGGCAGCCATCGTCATGTGGTTTTTTATTATGCGCGACCAAAATCCTGTGATGGAGGTTTCCTATACGGTGCCTGTACAGGTGCAAAATTTGGCAGCTAATTACATCATAGAGGATGCACCTCAATATGTACGCGTTACGCTTAGTGGGCCACGCGATACGATTATTAATTTGAAGTCTGAAAACCTTAAGGCCTATATAGATGCATCAGGGGTTTCGACGGGACAAAATAATGTAACTATCCACTTTAATCCACCATCGGGGATGAACATAGTTGAGATTAAACCTGATACGGTAACGATTAATGTTGATGAATATGCATCAAAGAAATTACCTGTTGAAATTGTCCCAATCGGACAAATTCCGGATAATGTGGCCATGAAATCGGTTACTGTGATTCCGAAGGAAGTCACTGTATCCGGTCGTAAACAACAAGTAATGGCTGCCACACGGGTTGTCATGAAGGTTAATGTGGCCGGTCAAACTAAAAACTTTAGTGCTGTTGCTGATTTAGAAGCTTGGGATAATGCGGGCAATGTGCTCGATGTAAATATTAGCCCAACACAAGGCCAAGCACAGTATGAATTAAATTTACTTAGAAAAGATAAAGCCGTACCTATTTCGGCAATAACCGTAGGTCAAGTAGCGGATGGTTATGAAGTCAAAGGTATTACGATTAAGCCTGTACAAGTAACAATTACAGGCCGTGAAGAAATGGTGGATTCTGTTTCGGATCTTAAGACGGAATCTATTGATATAAGTAATGCTACGGCACCTATTGATGGTACCTATAATATAGTAATTCCTGATGGCCTTACTAGTAAGATGACTACGGTTCATGTAACAGTGGATATACAAAGAAAAGCATAGATATGATAAGAATAATAAATCTTCGCGTAGCCGTTACCGTAAAGGCTACGATTGAGGAAATAGTAGAAAAGAAATACCCTCAACTAAAGGGGCATATACAGAAAATTCATGTGGTGAGACGTGCCGTTGATGCTCGTAAGAAACCTAATATTGTATTTGTGTACACCCTTTTTGTAGAGGCTCAACATGAAGAAAAAATCATCAAGAAACTAGGCAAGCAAAAGGATGTTACCTTATTTACACCTGAGGATCCAGAACCGATTGTAATTGGTGATAGACCTTTAGCACATAGGCCTGTTGTGATGGGCTTTGGTCCCGCAGGTATGATGGCGGCCTTTTACTTAGCCCGTGAAGGCTATCGCCCTATCGTGTTAGAACGGGGACAGGATGTAGATACTCGTGCGAAGGATGTGGAAACATTTTGGAAAACGGGATCCTTTAAACCTGAATCGAATGTTCAATTCGGTGAAGGTGGGGCCGGTACATTTTCTGATGGTAAATTGACTACGCGCGTCACACATCCGCGGTTGCATGAAATTTCAAAATACTTTGTAGAATTTGGGGCGCCGGAAGAAATTCTATACAAGCATAAACCTCATGTAGGAACAGATAAATTGCGTCATATGGTAAAAGCCATGCGTGAGCGCATTATCGAATGGGGCGGCGAAGTCCGCTTTGGAGCTAAGGTAACCGATGTATTCGTTAATCAGGACCATGTGGTCGGTATCGAGGTGAATGGTGCGGAACGTATTGATACGACTTTAGTTTTATCTGGTGTAGGTCATAGTGCACGAGATACGTATGAAATGTTATTTAAACGCGGTGTCGATATGGTGGCTAAACCATTTGCTATCGGTGTTCGCATTGAGCATCCTCAAGATGTCATCGATCAATCTCAGTACGGTGTGGATCCAAAAAGCCTAGGTTTAGGTGCTGCTGAGTATTCCTTGGTATATCATGATAAGGAATCGGGACGCACTGCCTATAGCTTCTGTATGTGTCCTGGTGGGCAAGTGGTCGCATCTGCATCCGAACCGGGCGGTGTTGTAACCAATGGTATGAGCTTGTATGCTCGTGATAGTGGCGTTGCAAATAGTGCTATCGTCGTAAACGTAGGCCCTGATGATTTTGGTACCCATCCTTTAGATGGCGTGGCATTTCAACGAGAATGGGAACGCAAGGCTTATAAATTGGGTGGTTCAAACTTTAATGCACCGGCTCAAACGGTAGGTTCTTTCTTAGGCCAGGCTGATGCGCCGTCTGTTGAAAGCAGTATACATAGTTATGAACCTCATATCGTAGATTGCGATTTGCACCAGTGTTTACCTGATTATGTATCGTCTGTTTTAGAACGGGCCTTACCGTATTGGGGACGCCGTATCAAAGGTTTTGATAACCCTGAAATCTGTATGACCGGCGTTGAAACGCGCACATCTTCTCCACTTCGTATGGGGCGTGATGAAAATCGCGTATCCACTACAGTCGGTGGCTTTTACCCGATGGGGGAAGGTGCAGGCTATGCGGGTGGCATTATGAGTGCCGCCTTGGATGGTGCAGAAACGGCGATTGTGTGCATGAGCATGTATGCAAAACCTAATGAATGATACTTTCACAAATAGATTTATACATTTACGTGCTATGGTGAAAGCTCAACCTGGATTTTATAAATTGTACAAACTCGTGTGATATAATACACACAACATAGATTGAAATACATTCGTTTGTAGACGGAGGAGAATATGGCTCGATTATTTGGTACTGATGGTGTACGTGGCGTTGTTAATGAATTTTTAACACCTGAATTGGCATACCATTTGGGACGTGCAGCGGCAACACATTTTGGTAAAGAAAAAGAACATCCTACATTTTTAATTGGTAGAGATACGCGTATCTCTGGTTCCATGTTGGAATGCGCGTTGGCATCTGGCATCTGTTCTGTAGGCGGTAATGTAGTTATGGCGGGAGTCATTCCTACACCTGCTGTAGCTTACCTTGTAAAGCAACAAGGCTTTGATGCGGGCGCTGTTATTTCTGCATCTCATAACCCATTCCCAGATAATGGTATTAAATTCTTTGATGGTAGTGGTTTTAAATTACCAGATGACGTAGAAGATCAATTAGAAGTATATGTACGTCAAAGTGCAGATAACGAATTACCTCGTCCTACAGGTGCTGGTATTGGTCGTGTAGAGTATAATGCAAATCTTGCACATCACTATGCTCACTTTGTTCGTCATACAATCGATACATCCCTTGAAGGTTTAACGATTGTCTATGATGGCGCGAATGGCGCTGCTTCTAGCGTAGGTCCTGAAATTTTGTCTGGTCTTGGTGCAAAGGTTATCAATATCAATGTCAATCCAGATGGTTTGAACATCAATCATCATTGCGGTTCTACCCATATCGAAGGCTTGCAAGTAGCTGTTCAACAACACCATGCTGATTTAGGCATTGCCAATGATGGTGATGCAGACCGTTGCTTGTTAGTGGACGAAAAAGGTCAAGTCCTCGATGGCGACCAAATCATGCTTTTATGCGCTCTTAAATTGAAAGAAGAAGGCAAGCTCAAAGGTGATACTGTAGTTGGTACCGTTATGAGTAATATCGGTTTCCACAAAGCAGCTGAAGAACTTGGGATGAAAACTGTTTCCACTGCTGTTGGCGACCGCTATGTATTGGAATATATGCGTGAACACGACCTTTCCATTGGCGGTGAACAATCTGGTCACGTCATTTTCCTCGATCATAACACAACTGGTGATGGTATGTTGACTGCTGTTCAAGTGGCGGCTCTTGTAAAAGAAAAAGGCCAACCACTTTCTGAATTGGCTGGCATCATGACAAAATACCCACAAGTTCTTATAAACGTACGCGTTGCTACAAAGACTGGTTGGGAAGAAAACGATATTATTAAGGCTGCTATCGTAACAGCTGAAGGTGAACTTGGTGACGAAGGTCGCGTACTGGTACGTGCATCTGGTACAGAACCACTCATCCGCGTAATGGCTGAAGGTCCTGACCAAGAAGCATTACAATCCTTGTGCCAAGAAATTGCTGATATTATCGGTAGAGAACAAGGACTTGCGGAATAAAAGTAGGGTGTGAGGCGGCAGAGAAACTTGCGAGGATGAAGTCCGCACATCCCTTTGTTCCGAGCATAAGATTTTGCGTAGCGAAATCCAAAGTGAGAAACCATTTTTACTAAGATTAATTCTATGAATCTGATAATAGTGAATCCATTCTACAAATTCATATAGATATAGAAAAATCTCCTATATATGCCTCTTTGAACCTCTTTTGTTGAGTTGCTATTGGCGTATATAGGGGATTTTTTTATTCAATTCAGAATTGATGAGAATAAATATGTACTTTAAATATGTGGAAGAATTGACGCGTTTTAATAGGTGGACATTGACTAAGAATTTGATATAATTTATAATTTGTTCATGAGTGAATCATGAATTATTCATGATTAAATTAAGAGAGAGCTGATTGTTAAAGTAAAAGGAGCTCTTATGGATCAAAATCTTGAATTTATGGCCCAAATGCCCGAGGAACAATTACAAGTATTCGTTGATACGTTGATTGAAAAGGGTGGAATTACAGAAACTTTATCTGTATCAGAAGATTATAAGCAGTATGGTAAAAATTATGCTAAATATTGGCATAGAATTGAAGAAGAATATCGAGCTTTTGGTAGTAATACAATCACTAGCATTTTTTCTGGCCCCAATACATATAGAGAAATTTTAGAAAAAGTATTAAAACAATGTAAAGTTAATTTTTATTCTTCTGATTCAATTGAGACTATGGAAGAATTATTATTGGAATCGATAATAAAAGATATGTGGGAAAAACTATCTCCATCTGAACGAATTGCATTGTTATCGGACTTGAAGGATGATGTTAATAATATCGATTTTAATTCTATTGGAGGTATAACCTCTTCTATGTTAATTCAAGTATTTAGAGCTGGTGGGTTTGCATCCTATAAAATTACATTAATTATTGTGAATGCAATTGCAAAAACAATTTTAGGTCGAGGGTTAAGTCTGGCTGTAAATGCGGGGATTACTAGAGGTTTATCTATTTTAGTGGGGCCGATAGGTATAATATTAACTGCATTATGGTCTATTTACGATATAGCAGGTCCAGCATATAGAGTTATTATTCCTTGTACTATTCTCATCGCAGCCTATAGAAAAATGGAACTTAGTAAACAATAATATTATTTAATAGATTTAATGTTGAGGATACCTCTTTTGTATAAATTGTATATTGCTTTTGTGGAAGTTTAGTTCAGATGAGGAGCAAAATATTATGGGTGAATATATTACTGATAAAAATAAAATGAAATTTCAGAGTCAAGATGCATTAAAATTTGTAGAAAATGTTATCAATGAAGCCTCAGCTGCAATTGATGATAAAAGCATGACAATTAATAATTCTCCATTGGGGGAAACAGCAGCTGGAGCATTGGGTGTTGGAGCTGGTGCAGGGGTAGGTTTTGCTGGATTATATTTTGGTGGATCTGTAGCTGGACTAAGTGCAGCTGGAATTACTAGTGGACTAGCTGCCGCGGGGACATTGGTTGGTGGCGGTATGGCTGCAGGAGTAGCAGTACTGGCTGCACCCGCTGTAATTCTTGGTGGTATTGGTGTAGGGGTAGCATCACATATTAAAAATAAAAAATTAAGAGATGCAAAGAGTATTGTTTATAAAAATGCTTTAGCAAAGCAAACAGCTATTATGAAAGCATTAAAAGAAGAAGCTGATGCCGATAAGGAACGACTTAAATATTTAAATGGATTAAATGAATTGTTAAAAGCTGCTATTAAAGATTTGGGTTATGATTTGGGAATTGATGTGGAATAGGGAGACGTTTATATTTGAGTCAATTTAGATATTCGGATGATGAGTATGCTATAAATCGTATTTTGAAACTAAATCAAGATATATCAAAAACTATATCTAAAAATCATGAACTTTTTGAACAAAGGAATAAAGCGGATTCAAATATAGAATCTACGAAAGAATTATTAATAAAGTTAGGAAAAAAGAAAGATATTAAGAAATTATCAATTGAAGTTGATAATAAGAAGGATAATAGAAGATTAAATCATAGGCCCATAATTCAGGATTGGGAAAGTCTTCTTGCTGAAGCAAATATTAGAGACCCTAAGCAGATTGTATTAGAAGATATTATGTCTGATATTGAGATAAATCAGTCTTTTAATGAATATAATAAGATTGAGGCACAATTTTCAGATAAAACTGGTATTTTTAATAAAACGGATTTATCATTTTTAGTTATTGCAACCGCTTTACAGGTATTAAAAACACTACTTTTTCCATATGTTTCAAAAAAATTTGGTTATGGTGATAGTTTCAATCCTGATGATAGATTAGCTCATAATGATAAATCTATTGAAGCAGAACATAGAGAAGCCAATAATAATTTTAGAGATAAATTTCAGAAACGGTATAAATCGGGCTATTGGATTAATATGTTATATCAGACACCTCCATACGATATAACTGCTGGTTCAAAAGATTTGGGAATAAATATGGGCGGGAAGGCGCATAGAATGTATACTTTGGGTCATGACCCTGTTTTAGGGTGGCTATTCGGTACAGCTAATATATTGACTGATTGTATTACATTTAATTCGTTTGCAAATCATCGAGTTTCAAGAGTGGACCCATTAACTTCTAAAAAGAAGATGAGAATTACAGCTGAGCAGGTTCCATTAACAATGATGTTTAAAGAGTGCTATGATATGTGCCTTGCAAATAAGTTAAATTTGCCAGCAGCTATTTTTGCTCAAGCACTACATTATAAGTCTGATATTTTTACGAAAATGGGATTACCAGTTCCATTATTGTCAAGTTTTAATGAGAATTTTGCTAGTAAATTATATGATGAACATTATGATGCATTATGCTTAGCTCGCGATATGAAGATTATTGGTGCTTCGTTTGTTATTTCTAAAGTGATAGATATAATTATTACACTTACACATGGCTTATTTTATACTGATGAAGTATCTAAAGACTTATATGAAGTACGGACACGAAAAATTCTTCTTATATCTAATTCGATTGCATCTTCTAGTACTGTTATTAATACATTAATAACAAAAGATTTTTGCAAACTTGATATTGGTAGTTTGCTAAATACTATAGGAAACCTTTTTACAGATATTAGATTTATCTTTAGAATCAAAGAAGAGTTTATAGAAAGTGAGATTTCTAATAGTTTACAGAAGGAGTTAGATGAGATAGATTATTTATTTGAATGTTTTTGATTAATAATATGTATTATAAAAAATTAAGAATGTTGTTATAATAAAAAATAGTAAGGTAGAAGTTAGTTTATCGAGTTCTACCTTACTATTTTTATGTTATATATTATTTATCAGCCACAACAAGTTTATATCCATTCAAGTGAATATTACTACCTGTGGTGTCTTCGTTAGTTAAGGATTTTACATAGCTATCGCCTGTAAGTGTCCAAGTGGAGTCTTTACTAAGTTTTAGTGTAACTTCTTTAGCTGTATTGTCAGTGTTTACAGCGCCAACTAGGCTAGATCCATTTGTCATGTCTAGTGCAATGGTGCTGATGGCATCTGCTACGATATTACCGTTTAAGGCTTGGCTGGATGCACGGAGTGTAAGGTGACCACCGTTTTCACCAGTTTTTCCCCAACGGCTGTCTGCCGCTGCTTTCACTAAGGTAGTGGTATTTGGTGTGGAAATGGAGTTACCAGTAAGGTCCACCTCTGCAGTAGTGTTGTTTACATAGATGAACGCGCCTGTAGCGTGAGATGTGAGCGTATTATTTTCGGCTTTGAGGCGTGCAATACCGCTTTCAGCATCGCCAGAGAAGCTTTGGTAGAGCATGAATCCATTATCTTTGTTCCCCGTTACATTAGAGTTTGTAAGGATAATGGAGTTTTTGCCTTCTACGACGCCGATTTCACTATTCTTAGCTTCACCCGTAATATAGTCAGCTGTGATGTTCCCAGTGGAGTAGATGACAGGACTACCTGCACCAGATGTCGTTAATTTAGCTGCTTCTGCATTGATGGTGCCTTCGCCACGGTCTGTAGCGAGTGTAGCAGAGTGAGCACCTTCAGTGGTGATAGTTAGATTTTTGCCGTTTACAGTCCCCTTATAGGTGGCATCTAAGCCACGAGAGGAATCACTTTTTGTGTGAATATTAGTATTCTCTACATTGATGACAGATCCTTCACCTGTAGCAAAGACTGCATTCGAACCATTGGAATTGGATGTAATATTGCTGCCCTTTATGTTGATTTGACTACCATCGATACCGAGGACAACCGCATTTTGACCGCGGAAATTACTGTTGTCATCGCTTGTCGTATTGCCGGTCTTATCGAATACACTGTTTTCGATGTTTACGACTGCTTTATTTTTGCCGATGAACGCATTTTGATCGGATGTTGTATTGGACATCAATTCATGGGCAATAGATTTATTTTCTGTTACAACAGTAGTACCTTTGAAAGTATTAGGATTCGCTTCGGCTTTTGGAGCAGGACCATTAGGTGCACTCATCGGTGGGTTCCCTGCTGGCGGAGCACTTGGTATATCTTCTGCAAAGGTTGGAAGGAATGCCAATGTAGAAAGGGCTGCACCTAATACTGCAGGTAGTACCCAACGGCGTAATTTTCTATATGAATGTTTGTGGTGAAGGGATGTTGCCTTTTTATGTGTTTTGTTATTTTGTGTGTTCATTTTGATCTCTCCTTTTAGACAATAAATATGTATCATGTAAATTTTGATAAATATGATTGTATAAAATTTTTATAATAAGTAGTATAATGATGGTGTATGAGTAATCTATGAAATCATTTGATTCTATGGAGCCCTGTGAAAATAAGCGCTATATCTCGTGTTTAATGCTTTCACAAGGCCTAGATTCTTTACATTCATTACATCGATTTAGTATAATATAATTTAGTATGATTACAATTGTACTAGTTCTGCCACATATTAGTGAAAGGAGTTCCAAATTCGTAAAGGCGAATAGCGCATGTACCCATGAAGGCAGCCATTAGGGTAGACGAGGGGAAGGGTTATCGAATCATCAGCGGATGCTCTTCCGGCATGTTCATGTCGTAACAAGTACTAAAAATCCTATCGGTAACGATGGGGACAAAGGGTATTTGATTGAACAATTTTAGAATAGTAATTAATATATTACATAGAATATTAATTTGTTAGCCTTAGTGAATGGCTGGGGCTATGAATGCCCCCAGTTATAGGAGGATATACTTATGTGCGGTATCGTAGGATACATTGGCTTTAATCAAGCATCTGATTTCTTGTTGGACGGTATGGCGAAATTAGAATACCGCGGTTATGACTCTGCAGGTATTGCTGTAATCGGCCCTGAAAATGTTATTAAAATTCAAAAGAAGGTTGGCCGCCTTGCTAATCTTGAAGCGATTGTAAAAGCTGACCCTAATGAAGGAACTGTTGGTATTGGTCATACTCGTTGGGCTACACATGGGCGTCCATCCGATATGAACGCCCACCCTCATGCATCTGAAGATGGCAAATTCGCTGTTGTTCACAACGGCATTATTGAAAACTACATGCCGTTGAAAGAAGAGCTTATCGCAAAAGGATACCATTTCAAATCTGAAACGGATACAGAAGTAGTAGCTCATCTATTAGAAGATATGTACGATGGTGATTTTGTGGGCACTGTACGTCGCATGCTCGATCGTGTTGACGGTGCATACGCTCTTGAAATTATCTGTGCTGATGAGCCAGACAAAATTATTTGTACTAAAAAAGAAAATCCATTGGTTATCGGTCTTGGCAAAGGGGAAAACTTCGTTGCTTCCGATATTCCAGCAATCATTAACTATACACGTGATACATACATCTTGAACGATGGTGAATTAGCTATCGTAACGTGTGATAATGTATCCGTGTTTGACCGTAAAGGTAATCCTATCGATAAAGAAGTATTCCATGTTAACTGGAATGCAGAAGCTGCAGAAAAGGGCGGTTATGAACACTTCATGTTGAAAGAAATTCATGACCAACCAAAAGCTGTGCGCGATACATTCGGCACACACATTTCTGAAGACGGCAAAGCAGCTGTTTTTGATGAGTTAAATTGGACTGCTGATGATGTAGCAGCTTTCAATAAAATCCTTATCGTTGCTTGTGGTACAGCATACCATGCAGGTCTTGTAACAAAACAATATATTGAAAACTTGGCGCGTATTCCAGTAAGTGTGGAAATCGCATCTGAGTATCGTTACAGCAATCCGTTGACTGATGAAAAAACATTATGTATCGTTATTAGCCAATCTGGTGAAACATCTGATACATTGGCAGCGTTGAAAGAGGCTAAACGCCTTGGTGCTAAATCTTTAGCGATTACAAACGTAGTAGGTTCCAGTATTTCCCGTGAAGCAGATAATACTGTGTACACATGGGCAGGTCCTGAAATCTCCGTGGCATCTACAAAAGCGTATACTACTCAATTAGTAGCAGGCTTGTTGTTCGCTGTATACCTTGGCCAATTAAATGGTAAAATGGATCCGGCTTTAGGCGAAGAAATCCTTTGCGGTATTAAAAACTTGCCTACATTGATTCATGAAATCTTTGAAGTAGACGAAGATATGAAAGCCTTTGCAAAACATTATGGCTTCAAATCTGATGCGTTCTTCTTGGGTCGTGCTATCGACTACGCAGTAGCGATGGAAGGTGCTTTGAAATTGAAAGAAATTTCTTACATCCATGCTGAAGCATACGCTGGTGGCGAGTTGAAACATGGTACATTGGCTCTTATCGAAGAAGGCGTACCTGTTATCGCATTGGCTACACAAGAAGATGTGTACGATAAGATGATCAGTAACATCCGCGAAGTAAAAGCTCGTGAAGCGGTTGTAATCGGTATCGGCATGAAAGGTGACGACGAATTGTCTAAACACGTTGACCATATAATCTATGTACCTCGTGCGAATAAATTCATCGCTCCAATCCTCGCTGTTGTACCATTGCAATTATTGGCGTACTACGCAGCGATTACACGCGGCGCAGATGTAGATAAACCACGTAACTTAGCTAAATCTGTAACCGTAGAATAATATATATAACCAACAGTGCTTCGGCACTGTTGGTTTATTTCAATATAGGGAGACTATTATGGCAGTTATATTTTCCGGCATCCAACCAAGTGGTGAATTGACACTTGGTAACTATTTGGGAGCTTTACGTAATTTCTTAGACTATCAAGATACTGATGAATGTTACTATTGTATCGTTAATCAACATGCGATTACAGTACCACAAGATCCAAAAGAATTATTTCAAAATACTCGTAATTTGGCAGCCTTGTATCTTGCTGTTGGCCTAGATCCTAAAAAGGTAACTTTATTTGTTCAATCCGAAGTACCTGAACATGTAAAACTCGGTTGGGTTATGCAATCTATCAGCTATGTAGGCGAATTAGAACGTATGACACAATATAAGGATAAATCTCAAAAGCAAGGTGACTCTATTCCTACAGCGTTGCTTACGTATCCACCATTGATGGCGGCAGATATTTTGTTATATGGTACTAACTATGTTCCAGTAGGTGAGGACCAAAAACAACATCTTGAGTTGACTCGTAATTTGGCAGAGCGTTTTAACCGTAGATTTGGCGAAACTTTCGTAGTACCTGATATCAAGGTAGGCGAAGGTGGTGCCCGCGTTATGAGCTTACAAGAGCCAACTAAGAAAATGAGTAAATCTGATGATAACCAAAATGCTACAATCCGTCTTTTGGATGCACCAGACTTGATCGTGAAAAAATTGAAACGCGCTCAAACTGATTCTGATAACGCGGTGCGTTACGATAAAGAAAACAAACCTGGCATTTCTAACTTGATGGGCATTTACCGTGCTATCACAAAAGACAGCTATGAAGCTATCGAAGAAATGTATGCTGGTAAAGGGTATGGTGCATTTAAATCGGATATTGCTGATTTGCTTGTAGCAACACTTGAACCAATTCAACAACGATACAATGAACTCATAACAAGCCCTGAACTAGATGTCATTTTAGATGAAGGTGCTGCAAAAGCACATGCAAAAGCATCTATGATGTATCGCAAGGTTGAACAAGCGATGGGGCTTTGCCGTAAATAAGTATTTACATACACTTTTGAGGTCAATTATGACAAAACAAGAGGTAAGCGAACGCTTTTCGGGTGGCCATGTAAAGCACATGGTCACCACACATAAGGCCGTACAGTGGCTAGGACGGATTCTAGGCATTGTAATTTGTGTTGCCCTCATTAAATGGGCCCCACATGATATAGGTAATCGCATGCTTTGTTATGCATTGGTCGTTTGCTTGTTATGGTGGGTACACGGGCTCGATGTAGTGCTCGTATATATTTGTGAAAAAGGCTTTGTTATCAAACAGAGACCGACAAATTTACGTGACTATTTTCGTAGTGCCATTAATTTAGATGATTACTATGTGTATGTTCCTTTTGAAAGCGTAGTTGGGTTTACGCCTGATTGGAAAGAACTACAAGCCGTTAATACTCATGGTGGCATTTATGTAGTACCTTTAGATCTGCAACTTGCACCATATAAGGATAAAATGCGCCTTCAAGCCGCCATAAAACATTATAGAGATACACATGAGATATAATTTTGTAAATTTATTGATTTAACTATTTACAACTTTAACACGCTAAAGTATAATAGGTTCATAAGTTAAAACATGACCTATAACATATTGTGTGGAGGATATTATGAACTGGAAAAAGATTATGGCTGTAGGTTTGGCTGCAGTTTCTATGATGGCTTTTGTAAGCGGTTGTGGTAGTGATACAAAGAAGGCTGATACTCAATTACCTAAGAAAATTGTTATTGGCCTAGATGATAGCTTCCCACCAATGGGCTTTAAAGATGATAAAGGTGAAATCGTAGGGTTAGATATTGACTTGGCTAAAGAGGCTGCTAAGCGCGCTGGTATGGACGTTGAGTTCAAAGCGATTGACTGGTCCAGCAAAGAAGCGGAGTTAAAATCTAAGAAAATCGACGTATTGTGGAATGGTTTAACTGTTTCTCCTGAACGTGAGAAAAATATCTTGTTCTCCGATACATATATGAAAGATAAACAATACATCGTTGTTCGTAACGATGATAATGCTATCAAGGGTAAATCTGATCTTGCTGGCAAGGTTGTAGGTGTGCAACAAGCTAGTACTGGTGAATCTGCATTACAAAACGATCCTAGTGGCAAAACCGTTAAAGAAATTAAATCCTATGCTGATTTCGTAAGTGCATTCATGGATCTTGGCATTGGTCGTGTCGATGCAGTTATCGCTGATGGTGTTATTGCTCGTTACCTCATGACAAAAGAACCTGGCAAATACAAAATTGTAGAAGGCACTGATTACGGCGTAGATAACTTTGCTGTAGGGTTCCGCAAAGATGATAACGCATTACGCGATAAAATCAATGGTATCTTAGCCGAAATGAAAAAAGATGGTACTGCTGATAAAATCGTTGAAAAATGGTTGGGCTCTAGCGCAGATCTAGATAAGAGCGATGCTAAATAGTACGATTCGTGATATACTAATAGTACTGTGGTCAGTATGTACAACTGATAATTAAAGAACGAAATGTACACTAGAGAAGAGGCCATATGCCTCTTCTCTATTCGTGTTTTGAAGGAGTATTTCATGTTAGATTATTTATTGCAGATTATCCCGACCATTGCGGATGGGCTTAAGGTCACCATTGCACTGTTTTGTGTCGTATGGGTACTATCTATACCTGGTGGTATCATATTAGCTTTACTGCGACTATCTAAGCTTCCTGTAGTCGATAAAATTGTTGAAGCCTTTGTATATCTAATGCGTGGTACGCCATTGATGTTACAAATTCTATTTATGTATTATGCGTTACCGATTATGACTGATGGTGCCATTCAAATGGATGATGCAACAGCGGCAGTGGTTACCTTCGTACTTAACTATGCTGCCTATCTTTGCGAAATCTTCCGAGGCGGTATCCAATCGATTCCACGCGGTCAATATGAAGGAGCAAAGGTGCTTGGTTTTACCTATGGTCAAACGATGCGTACTATAATTTTGCCACAAATGTTTAAACGCGTGTTGCCACCACTTGCCAACGAAACGATTAACTTATTAAAAGATACATCTCTTGTATATGTATTGGCAATGAATGATATCTTGCGTATTACAAAATCTATTGTACAACGTGATTTTGATATTTCTGCGTTCCTTGTGGCCGCTATATTCTATCTAATCTTTACATTTATTTTGACAAATATCTTTAATTATTTAGAAAAACGTTTCTCTGTATATGATGAGTAAGAGGTAATTATGACTTTTGTAAATATGGAACGCATAGAGAAACACTTTAATAATAATGTGGTATTGAAAGATGTTTCCTTGCAAATGAATAAGGGCGAAATTGTATCTATTATCGGTCCATCTGGCTCCGGTAAGTCTACATTTTTGCGCTGCTTAGGTCAGTTGGAAACGATTGACGGTGGTACTATTACCGTTGATGGTGTAACGTTGGCATCTACAGATGCTAGCGGCGTCGTTACCTACGCTGATAAACATACCATGCATGATTTATTACTTCGCATGGGTATGGTATTCCAATCCTTCAATTTGTTCCCCCATATGACTGTTCTTGAAAATATTATGGTGGCACCGCATATGGTAAAAGGTATGAAAGATACCGATATTATGCCAATCGCAGAACGCTTACTTAATAAAGTAGGTCTTTGGGATAAACGAGATATGTATCCCTCTAGATTGTCTGGCGGTCAACAACAGCGTGTGGCGATTGCTCGTGCATTAGCCATGAACCCAGAAATTATGCTCTTTGATGAACCGACGTCTGCCCTTGATCCAGAATTGACTGGAGAAGTATTAAAAACGATTAAACAACTAGCCGATGATCGGATGACTATGATTATTGTTACCCATGAAATGAACTTTGCTCGAGAAGTTTCAGATCGTATCATCTTTATGGCAGATGGTATCATTCAAGAAGAAGGGGAACCGGAACAATTGTTTACCAATCCGCAATCTCCTAGAACTAAAGCTTTTTTAGAAAATATGTTATAATCCTTACCACCTATGTAATCATAGGTGGTACCTTCACATATATGAAAGGAACTTTATGAAATTACCTATCGCATTAGTATTAGCTGGATTGTCCATCGTATCTAGCGTTGCTTACGGAGCCTCTCCTGAACATGCTACGCCAAAGTCTATCGTAGCCTCGCAAGCAGATGCTCTTTCCGTATTGCCAGAGCAATATAAATCGTATGCTACTAAGATGAATACGGTTGTAAAGGATACGAAACACGGTTATACTTTCACCATTCCTTGGCGTGTAAATGATGGTGTTATGATTGATATGGATGTACGGAGTGAAAGTGAACATATACAGGGGTATTCCTTTAATTTGTCTGGACCAAATCAAGACGACGCCTATACCGTGTCTTTTACAAAGAGAAATAATACACCGCAAGGCAATGTGTCACAAAAGGTGTGGAATACAACATGGTATGATGTTCCAATTAAGGGTATGACGGATGAAGAATACCTTCGTATTTGGCGTCAACATAGTAATGTATTTGATACTAACGATATAGTGGGCGGATTCTTCCCAAAAAAGGGTGCACAAGCAGCACGCTGGAGCCGCACGACACCGAAGTCTTATGCAGAGATGACATCTACGGAAAAGGTTCATTCTATTTTTGAAGCTGAATTTATTATGGAAAAAGATCCAACGCATCGCTATAATCTTGTAAGTACGTATCCACCTATTCAGGCTAAATTTATGGAACAAGGTCTTATGGAAACGACAGTTCCTTCATTTTCTTTGTTAGATACTAAGAAGACTGGCTCTACATTAAATAATGTTAAGAAGCTATTGTCAGGTTCCAGTGATATCAATGTAGCAGAAGGTTTGAAATTCGTTAGTCCTAAAGGATTTTCACGCATTAATGACCCTAAAAAGATTACTTTCACAAAGGATAAGATTCGTCTCGACATAGAAAGTTTTTCTGTTCCTGTACAAGCGGTGAGCAGTGCTATGCCTACGATGATGGGCAAGCAGATGCTAGGTGACCAATATGTAAAATCTTTGGTGGATGTAAATAAGGCCACCATTGAACGATATGAAACACATATTATTGATGGTTCCGTTATGTTTTATGTAGCTGGGACAATGAAGAATCCTGAAGTCGCAGATACGAATACGGCGGAAACTGTTACATTCGGAGCTACGATTATTCTTGGAAATAATGGCAATGTCGGTGTAGCTCGCATGATAGCACCAATTGGTACTGTATTGACTACACCTGAACTAATCGATATTTTAGATGGATTTAAGTTAACGAATTCTTTAAATATCAACAATTCGTCTCAAGTTCTTTAATCTGCAAAAAAATGTGCTATAATGTATATAAATCCTAATCAAAAAAAGAGGATTTTTCCTAATATGTCTAGAATATTATAAATAGACTAAATGATTTTTAATCATATCCCTTCATGGGGATTAGAAATAGGAGGGGTTAATATGGTTACCTACAAAACTATTGTCGTACCTACTGATGGTTCTGAAAATGCTAAACGTGCACTAGAACATGCACTTGCAGTAGCAGATCGTAACAAAGCAGAATTGATTGTTGTTCATGTAGCAAATATTGTATCTGCTATTTCCAATTTTGATCAAACACCAATTTCTGGTGGCTATGTGTCTGAACAAATTGCAGAAGACATGGAAGAAACAGGTAAAGAAATTTTGAACGATGTAGTGAAAGAAATTCCTACAGGTGTTAAAGTTAAATCTGTATTTGAAGTTGGTTCCCCAGGCCCAGCATTGTTAGCTGTTGCTAAAAAATACAATGCTGATCTTATCGTAATGGGTAGCCGTGGTCTTGGACCTTTGAAAGGTTTATTCATGGGTAGTGTAAGTAGCTATGTAACTAGTCATTCCTCTTGCCCAGTATTGGTCGTTAAATAATATCATACAATTTAAAGGCTTTGTCATTGTGTACAAAGCCTTTTTTTGTGTCTTGAATTTATAATCTAAGTGCAACTAAAAAAGATTCATGGCTTTCTGATAAAATAGTGTTTGCAAAGACATCTAAAAATCAGGAGGAGCCATGAATCATTATACTCATTTTACACTAAAAGAGCGCGAAATTCTAAAACATTTTATTGATATAGGAAAAAATCAAACAGAAATTTCAATTTTACTTGGGAAAAATAAATCGTCTATATCAAGAGAAATCAAAAGAAATAGTCAAAATGGCGAGTACATACCTTGTGAAGCCCATGACAGATATAAAAACAGACGCTTTAATTGTAAACCAAGAAAAAAGCTAGATAATCCAAGTCTATATGAATGTGTAAAGAATTTATTTTTGAGACATCAATGGTCTCCGGAACAGATCTCCTCTCGATTGAAATTTGAAAATTCAAGCTTCACTATTAGTTACAATACAATTTACAGGGAAATATATAATGGTCGTTTTGATGAAAAAGAATTATCACATGGAAATAGAGGAGTTGTTCGCAAACTACGACATCGTGGTAAAAGTCGTCATACAAAAAATTATGAAGAAAGACGTGGAAAAATTCAAATTAGTAATTTAATTACAGATAGACCAGCTCCTGCAAATAATCGAGAACGATTAGGTGATTGGGAGGCTGATACACTTATGGGGCAGACTGGTAAGGCTTGCTTAGTAACATTAACTGATCGAAAAAGTAGGTATCTGCTATGTAAAAAAATTGCAAAAAAGAATGCATTTTTAGTCAAACAAGCGATGATTAAGCTTTTAAAAAATCAACCTCTAGAAACAATAACTCCAGATAGAGGGAAAGAGTTTTCTAAACATGCAGAAATTAGTCAGGAGTTGAATTTAGTAGAATTTTATTTTCCATTTCCACATCATCCTTGGCAAAGAGGAACAAACGAAAACACCAATGGATTGCTTAGAGAATATTTCCCGAAAACTGTGGATATTAATCAATCAGATAGCTATGTTGAAGCAAAAATGAAAGAAATAAATCTTAGACCGCGCAAATGCTTAAATTGGAAAACTCCATACGAGGTTTATCATTCAGTAGAGTTGCATTTGACTTGACAATTCAAGATATAATAGATAGCATAGAGATAGTATTTAAATTTAGATAGATTATTAGTGTTAGTTTAAAAGAAAGGATCCCTATGATCGACGGGAACGAATCATTGTTAAAGTTAGCAGAATTGTTTAAGATTCTTGGCGATCCAACGCGCCTAAAGATTGTTGAGATACTGCTAGAAAATGAGATGTGTGTTAATCATATTGCAGAGACAATGGGCATGGGACAATCTGCTATTTCACATCAGTTGCGAGTATTGCGACAAGCTCGTCTTGTAACATATCGCAAGGAAGGGAAAACTGCATATTATTCTTTAAATGATGATCATGTAGAAGGCCTTGTACGAATGGGTATGGATCACGTATCACATCAATAGAGTACTGTACCTGGTCTATCATATTGCATTATATGAATTAGATACAAGAAAGGGAGCCTCTCGGGGCTCCCTTTTGATGTATATATTTTTAGTATAATGGAAATATATAATAAGCGAATGTGATAAAGAGTGGCATGGTCACTGCCGATAATATGGTGGTACCCATTACGATTTGCGTAGCGTATTCTGGGTTGTTTTTCATTTCGATAGCGATGAGGGCCATGTTGATAGCCGTTGGTACGCTATAGGTAATGACGATTGTTTGTGCCGCAATTGGATGCATAGGACCATAGAAGATAATAAATAGTATGGTCATAACAGCGGCTAATAGGGGACTTATGATAAGTCGTAATGCACTGGCTAACATGACGTCAGCTTTAAAGAAATTCAATGGGGTCCGGTTAATTTGTACCCCTAAGGCTATCATGGCTACACCAACGAAGGCGTTAGCAAAGATGTTGAGGGGAGCAAAGAAGAAGAGCCCGTGAAGATCAAATGGCAATAATTGGCATAGTAAGGCTAGTGGAATGGCGTATACCATCGGCATGTGGAATACGACATTTAGTGCATCTTTCGTACTTAATCGACCTGCACCTGCTTGATAGAATCCATAAGTATTGCTCGTAATGGTTTGAATAATCATGATAGATACTACACTCACGAGTCCTAAGTTAGCATAGGGCGTAGCCCCATCGATGACATATGGTACATTAGCAAATACAAAGATGGCAAGGGCAACCCCCATATTACCTACATTATTGAACATGACACAGTTTTTTAATGTTGCGATTTTAGCTACATCGTAGCCCCCTATGCGCCCAATAATTTCAGAAATAATAGAGTTTAGTATGAGTACACACAGTGCACAGAAAACAATTTCCAATGTACTTGAAGTGAATTTAGCCTCATACATCGCCCTAAATACGAAGGTAGGCAATAATATATAGAAATTAAGTTTGCTCAGTGTATATAAGTCAAGTTTAAATTTTTTATCTAATACAAATCCAACGCCTATAAGCATAAATATAGGAATCATGGAATTCATAAAGATATGGCCTATTAATGTTAATAAATTCATGGTCTCACCTAGAGTTCTATAATATGTATAATTGTGATTACAATCATGGCATACTTCGGTTATAATCAATATACTATGTTATATATATCATACATTTCATATATAGCTTATACCTGATTTCTTTATAATAGTATCATACCATAGGATGTAGTGTTTAGGTTTATATTTTTAAGCATTTATATGTATTAATTCCGTACGGAGTAGGAGGTTGTATGAGAAAAATTCTATTAGTTTTAATGAGTATTTGTATGCTCGCCTTTGTAGTAGGCTGTGGTAATGATGCAAGTAAAACTACGGATAGCGCAAAGCCAAGTACGTCTGAAAAGATTACAATTCAAGCGGCTGCTAGCCTTAAGGGGGCTCTTACTGAATTAGCAGATGCGTATAAGAAAGAGCATAACTTAGCAGATGATCAAATCACAATTAACTTTGCTGGCTCTGGCACATTGCGTCAACAGATTGAACAAGGTGCACCTGCAAGCTTATTCATTTCTGCAGACGAAAAAAATATGAAGATGTTACAAGATAAAGATTTAGTAACAAATGTAAAACCATTTGTAACAAATGAACTCGTTCTTGTAGTTCCTAAAGGACAACCTAAAATTGAGTTACATCAAATCGCATCTGTAAAACGTATTGTTTTAGGTAATCCAGATACCGTACCCGCTGGTAACTATGGTAAGCAAGTACTAACAAAATTAGGTGTATGGGACCAAGTAGAACCTAATGTGGTATATGCTAAAGACGTTAAAGCTGTAACGGCTTCCATTAGCCAAGCGGCTGGTGATGCGGGCTTTATCTATAAGACGGATGCTATTGCAGCCGGTGATGCAGTTGAAATAGCTGCAGTAACACCTGCAGATTCTCATGATCCTGTTATATACCCTATCGGTATTATTAAGAAATATGATAATGCTTTGGCTCAAGATTTCTATACATACGTAATGAGCCCAGAGGGCCAAAAAGTATTGGAAAAATATGGATTCTCTACGTCTAAATAAGAATTTAACGCTAGCTTTTAGGGCTAGCGTTTTCTTATGATACAATAGAGTTATAATTTATTATCCGGCAGAGATTCGTCAAAGAAAGGAGGCACAATATGAGTCCATTTTGGTTGTCATTGTGGGTGGCGAGTTTAGCTCTAGTTATTGTTATATTGACGGGCTTAGCTGCTTGTTACTGGATGAATCGATGTAAGTGGAGTGGTATCGCTATTCTAGATGCCCTAATAACATTGCCGCTCGTATTGCCTCCAGTAGTAGTTGGCTTTGCTTTGCTTATGGTATTTACACCGGGCTATGCATTCGGCGCTTGGTTAGAATCACATGGTTTAGGCGTCGTATTTACTGCAGCAGGTGCCGTTGTGGCCTCTTCTGTTATTGCCTTTCCTTTGTTTTATCAAACGGTACGGTCCGCATTGCAGTCTGTAGACCATAATATGGAGGACGTAGCACGTACATTAGGCGCTTCAGAGCTGCGCATATTTTTTACAATCTCTGTACCATTGGCATGGAAGGGGATTTTAACGGGCAGCATATTGGCATTTTGTCGTGCTATGGGTGAGTTCGGTGCTACCATATTAATCGCAGGTAATATTCCTAAAATTACGCGTACCATGCCACTTGCTATCTATTCCTATGTAGAGGCAGGACAGTACATGGATGCCTTTGAACTCGTTATTTACATTTGTGTGCTTACATTAGCGCTATTGAGCGGGATTCACATCCTTACAAAAGGATCCTTGTTCCGTAATTTAGGGCGTAATTAGGAGGGACTATGATTACATTTTCTTTTACCATAGCAAGACCTTCTATGATTGTGAAAGCCGATGGTACTTTAGCTTCAGGAATTACGGTGTTAACCGGTTCATCTGGAAGTGGTAAAAGTACGTTTATTAAATGTATTGCAGGGTTAGTGAAACCTACAACTGGTATCATTCGATGCGATGAACGAACATGGGTTGACCGAGATCAAAATATATGGGTGCCAGCTCAAGGGCGTCAGGTAGGATATATGCCACAAGGCAATATCGTATTTCCTCATTTATCCGTGGAACACAATATTACATATAGTAAACGAGGCACACCTGATATGTGTGATTCTCTATTAAAACGTTTAGGATTAGAAAAATACCGTAACACTAAGGCTGGACGCTTATCTGGTGGTGAGCAACAACGTGTGGCCTTAGGTCGTGCACTCTATTCAAAACCAACTATATTGCTTCTTGATGAACCTTTATCTGCATTAGATTGGAACCTTCGGAAACAAGTGCGTGAGGATCTTGTTTCCATCATTCGTGAATGGGACGTACCTTGTGTATGGGTGACCCATGATGAAAGCGAAGCTGATGCAGTTGGTGATAGACACTGGAACTGTGAAGACGGACAAATTATTATACCTGAATAGTAAAACACCTTCATAAGCATGATTGCTTATGAAGGTGTTTTTGTTTTAGTGTTGTTTTATTTCGACAGATGAGTTTTCTGTATGACTTATGAAGCCAACGATAGCTGTTACGAAGAATGCCGTTGTAAAGGCTGGCAGTGTAGCACCTATTGTGCTTTCACTATGTAACATATAGTGGTATAAACCAACGGATACGGCCCAAATAAGACCTCGTACGAGATAAGCGGATAATGTTTGTACTTGTTGGCGATTGATAAAGTAGTCCGCCAAAAGAATGGCAATCATCGGTGCAAATACAGAGCCGATGAGGTATAGGAAGTCTGTAATATCATCCATTGGATATAGAATAGCTGCAATAGTACCCACGACAGTAACGATGACGGCTACACCTTTACTAGATGCACTGTTATAGATAGTTGTACTAGATACGCCTGCAGAATAAGCGTCCATAAAGGTTGTAGTTACGGTAGAGAAAATAATAACGATGAGGCCCGCAAGGCCAAGTCCTGCATTCATCATGATTGTAATGATGGAGTCGCCGCCGCCAAATATAGCCGCACTAAGACCTAAGGTGTACATAACGATACTTGTTACAGTGTAGACTGTAGCACTTGTAAGTGATGCGGAGAAAGGTTTTTTACTTTCACGGGTATAATCACTGATGAGCGGTAGCCAAGATAATGGCATGGCGATAGATAATTCAAGGGCAGCGATAAAACTCATGTTTCCGCTCGTTAGAATGATACCTTCACTAGGCCACTGCGATATCATGTGAGCGCCCATGTAAAGGGTGAGACCTAATAATAGCACTGATACGATAGCTTGAATATAGCCCGTATTGTGGAGGCCGATGAAAAGCCACAAAATGACAAGCGCGCCAATGGCTATCGTCCAAATTATAGGAGATAGAGGTGCTAGTTCTTGTAAGGCTAGCATAGCATCGTAGATCATGATGCTAGTCCAGCCGATAAGTTGAAGCATATTTAAAAAGGCAAAGCCTTTAGCCCCTAGTGGGCCAAAGCTGAAGGCGGTAGTATTCATACTGCCTTGCCGCAAACGTCCACCGATGAGGCCAGCCCCAAAGAGCAGTATGCCGCCGATGATATGTCCTAAGATGATGGCATATA
Organism: Veillonella sp. ACP1; assembly: GCF_000286635.1. Classification (NCBI taxonomy): domain Bacteria; kingdom Bacillati; phylum Bacillota; class Negativicutes; order Veillonellales; family Veillonellaceae; genus Veillonella; species Veillonella sp. ACP1. The sequence continues at coordinate 225,946 of NZ_ALKL01000024.1, forward strand.
GACCTTGGGTGAGTCCTAAGGGGGCCAGATAGGTTCCTGTCATAATTTCCGCTATAGATAGAGCGGCACCAAACCATATCATGGCGAACTGTGGTTGTGTAATGTGTGTGTCTTTCATACGTCCTCCTTGCCAAGGAGTCATAGAAAAAGCCGAGTTCATGGGAACTCGGCTATTAATCCTCTATGTTCCCTACGTTGGCATTATCCAAATCAGGTTATGGGTTAAAGCATTAGCTTACTCTCAGCCCACTCATGTGAGCACCCCGTTATGGCTTCATTATAGGCTGTTAAGAGAAGCCAGTCAATTATTTTCTTGCATAGATTGTATAATGATGTTATAACTAGAGTATAAAAATATATTGCCACTAGGGGTGCTTTTGCTGAGATTGACCATTCAAAACCCTAGACCTGATCCAGATAATACTGGCGTAGGAAAGTGGAGTGCAACATAATACTAAACTATTACGAGACCATTCCATTGGGAGTGGTCTCATTTTATATGTTTGGAGGTATTATGAAATTACATACTGCATTAACAATTGCTGGTACTGACCCGAGTGGTGGCGCTGGCATTATGGCTGATTTAAAATCTTTTCAAAGCCGTAACGTATACGGCATGGCCGTGGTTACGTCCGTGGTAGCTCAAAATACAACGGGCGTACATCATGTAGAACATTTATCGCTAGAGAGTATTGACCGACAATTATACGATGTGTATTCTGACATTGAACCTCAAGCCGTTAAGACGGGCATGATTGCCTTGCCGGAGATGATGGACCTTATCTATCCTTATGTGAGTAAGGGAATTCCGTATGTAATGGATCCCGTTATGATTGCTACTAGCGGTGATCGACTCGTATCAGATGAGGCTGTACATTTCTTAAAATCTAAACTGATTCCTACCGCAACGGTTATCACTCCAAATCGCAGTGAGGCAGAGGTCTTAGCCGATATGTCTATCACTTGTGAAAGCGATATCACAACGGCGGCCAATCGTATCTTACAAGACTTAGGTCCTCAAGTGGTCATCATTAAAGGCGGGCACATCGGTGAAGATGCAACGGATTATGCTTTCACTAAAGATGGTAATATTCGTACGTGGACGAGCCCCAAATATGATACGGTGCATACTCATGGTACGGGCTGTACCTTCTCAGCGATTATTACAGCGGAGCTTGCTAAAGGCCGTGATGTAATGGATGCCATCGGTATTGCGAAGGACTATATTGCTCTTGCTATTAAGTACAATCCAGCGTTAGGCAATGGGTGTGGCCCAGTTAACCACATGGCCTATGGTTTATTGGCGAATGGAACTGAAACGATGGATGAGCTCTTGAAAAAAGATGAGAGGAGATGATGCTATGAACCCATATATACATAATCAAATTAAGCCTGAATTCAATATATTATACACATTGCGGAAGAAAAATCCTCTTGTGATTTGTATTACCAATGATGTGGTACGAACCTTTACTGCTAATGGACTACTAGCCATTGGAGCATCGCCCATCATGAGCGAATGTAGTGAAGATTTAAAGGATCTTATTGTGTATGCATCAGCACTGCTCATCAATATTGGGACACTTACACCTGAGAAGGTTGGTTACTATAAAGAGGCTATTAAACTAGCGAAGGAATATGATGTACCAATTATTCTTGATCCTGTGGGCTGTCATGCAGGAGCTTACCGATTGTCGGTGGTCTTAGATTTGATTAAGACTGGTTCTATTTCGTTATTACGAGGCAATCAAAGCGAAGTTAAGGCTGTTTATGATGCACTGAGTTCTGATAATAAGGATGAAAACTCTCCGTTAGGTAAGGGCGTTGATGGGGCACAGGTAGCGGATAGTGCCATTATCGCATATCGTTTAGCGCGTCTTATTAACTGTCCTGTAGTAGCAACGGGCGAAGAGGATTATGTATCTGATGGAACTCGAGTTTTTGCAGTGCCTCATGGTCATTCGATTATGACTGCTGTAACGGGAACAGGTTGTCTCTTGGGGGCCGTATTAGCAGCCTTTTTTGGAATTTATGATCTCTTTAAGGATAGCCTGTCTACAGGTGAATTTCTTGCCTATGCATTGGCGTATTATGGTTTAGCTGGTGAAAGTGCTGTTAAGGTAAGTGGAATAAAACCAGGTAGCTTTAGCGTAGCCTTTATGGATGCTTTGTATACGCTAGATGATGAGGTGCTTGTATCTGAAAATCGTGTGCGACCCGTAGTTGTACCAGATCAATTACAGGTGTATTTCGTGTGTGGTACACAAGATACAGAGCTTAACAAAAAACGGTTGCTCGAAATCGTAGAAGATGCTTGTCGTGGTGGTATAACCTGCTTTCAGTTTAGAGAAAAGGGCGATGGTACATTAGAAGGTCAACAGAAGTTAGAACTAGCACAACAGTTACAACATATCTGTGCCAAGTATCATGTGCTCTATATTATCAATGATGATGTAGAGCTAGCGGTCGCTGTTAATGCGGATGGTGTTCACGTAGGGCAAGACGATATGTGCTTAGAAGATGTGCGTAATATCGTAGGTCATAAGGTAGTGGGGATATCCATCCATTCCATAGAGGAACTCCATAAGACAGATGTACTGTATGCTGATTGTGTAGGCGTAGGTCCTATGTATACAACTAGTAGCAAGCCTGATGCGCAAGAACCATGCGGCCCGGAACGTACAGCTGAACTACAGGCAGAAGGATTAACCTTACCATGCGTTGGAATTGGTGGTATTACCATAGACAATGCAATGGCAGTACTCCGTGCTGGCGCTTGTGGTGTTGCCGTTATATCTGCCATTGCCCATGCAGAAAAGCCTTATGAAGCGGTTCGACAATTTAAAGAATTAGCATCTAGCCTTTAATAGTAAATAGTATGACTTACGACTCTTAATACATATATAACTAATAGAACACAAAAAAGACGATGACCGAAGTCATCGTCTTTTATATTGAGGTTGTCTGTACATACAGTTAGGAAGAACTGCACTTGCAGTATTACATATCTGTATTTAAAATATTATTTTATCTAAACTTATAGATTAGATGGATTCAACGTGGCGTTGGAAGAAAGCTTGTGGGTGAGCACATACTGGGCAAACTTTAGGAGCTTCTTCACCAACGTGAATGTAACCGCAGTTAGCGCAAATCCATGCAACTGGTTGATCGTTGTGGAACACTTTGTTGCCAGAAACACGAGCTGCTAATGCAAGGTAACGAGCTTCATGGCGAGCTTCGATTTTACCAACTTCGCGCATTTTGAAAGCGATAGCAGTGAAGCCTTCTTTTTCTGCTTCATCAGCGAAATCTTTGTACATTGTAGTGTGTTCATAGTTTTCACCAGCTGCTGCATCGCGAAGGTTAGCTTCGATATCAGCGGAAATGTCGCCACCATGAAGAGCTTTGAACCAAACTTTAGCATGTGCAGATTCGTTGTGAGCTGTTTCTTCGAAATAATCAGCGATTTCGTTCATGCCAGCTTTACGAGCTGCTGCTGCATAATATGTATATTTTTGGAATGCTTGGGATTCACCAGCAAATGCTGTTTGAAGATTTTTTTCAGTGTTAGAACCTTTTAATTCTGCCATTTTAATACTCCTTTGTACTTACATCAAATTTCAAAATTTTTACCTTAGTTATATATTCATAACCACTTGGTTGTGAATGCAATGGTGGGTAACTCACTTGAGTTTAAGTTAAATAAAAACTTATTTATATACTGATTAGATAGACACTTGTCTATATTTGAAAAAAGCACTTGCTTATCTTTTAAATGAGTACTTACCTATAGTTGTAAAGAGGCACTTGCCTATAATTTACACCACAATGTTTTTGATTCGTATACTTAACGAATAATCATTGTTGACTATATTGTAACATACTAAATGAGAAATGCAAGTGTTTTTGTAAAAATTTATTTCGAAAATTTTCTAAATGATAAATGTTATCAATGTAGTAAATAAGCGGTTTTTGAAAGTCTGTTAAGTAATGGATTTATTAAAAATAGAATTACTGATAATGAGAATGAGAGTTACATGGAAAATCATTATTGTTTATAGAACTGTTTGTTTTTGGTAACAATTCTGATTAAGCCGATAGATCTTATTAGTCAAAGTGTACTTTTACCTATATTGGAGAACATATTTTAAGTATAATAATATATATATAATAGAAATAGTATAAGGAGGCGCTATGGCGTTTATTAGATATTATGTGGGCGATATAGTACAAATGAAAAAATCGCATCCCTGTGGCAGTGATGAGTGGGAGGTCAAGCGCATAGGTACAGATTTTCTTATCGTTTGTAAAGGTTGTGGTCATCAGTTGTTGATGCCTCGCCCTAAATTTGAAAAGGCAGCGAAGAAAATAGTATCGCGCTTGCCTGAAAATGAATGAGGTAGGACTATGGTGCGACTCACTGATTATGTTACGAGTGGAGGATGCGCGTGTAAGATTGGTCCTCATATATTAGAACGTGTTTTAAAGGCCGTTACACCTGTTACAAATGAACATGTTCTAGCTGATATGACTGGTGCTGATGATGCAGGGGTATATCAAATTTCTGATCAACTTGCCCTTGTACAAACATTGGATTTTTTCACGCCTGTTGTCAATGACCCTACGTTATTCGGTAAAATTGCAGCGGCTAATGCATTGAGCGATGTATATGCGATGGGGGGGATACCCCTAACGGCGATGAACATCGTTGGATTTCCTGTTCCCTTAGTAGAACAAGGCGTATTGACGGATGTACTCAATGGGGCTGCGTCCATTGTTTCTGAATCTGGTGCAGCTATTGTAGGTGGTCACAGCATCGAAAATAAGGAACCTATTTTTGGCATGTCGATCACAGGTCAAGTTAATCCTAACGAGATTTGGAAGAATAAAGGCGCTCGAGTAGGGGATGTATTGGTGTTAACAAAACGCATCGGCACAGGTATTATGAATAATGCGTTGAAAGCTGATTTATTTCCTACTGGTACTGCGCAGGCGGTTGCTAGCATGAGTACGTTGAATCGTGTGGCTGCTGAGGTGGCCCATAATTTTACAATTCATGCGTGTACTGATGTGACGGGCTTTAGCCTTATGGGGCATTCTGTAGAAATGGCGAGTGCCTCTAATGTAACAATTCATATCAAGACTTATGATATTCCGCTCTTTGATGATGTCATTGACGCGGCTCGAATGGGCCTTGTACCAGCGGCATCCTATGGCAATCGTAAGGCTATTACAGATGTACAAGTAGATAAAATATTAGATTCTGTGTGGACGGATATTTTATTTGATCCACAAACATCAGGCGGTCTTTTATTCTCTGTGCCTGCTGCAGAAGGACCGGATTTTGTGAAAGCTTTACATGATGTGGGCGTTGAAGGTGCCACTATAGTTGGTGCCGTTGAAAGCTTTAGTGGCTTAGCGGTACGCGTCACTAAATAAGATATATTACAATTTTGATTTTAATAGTATATAGAGTAGTTGTGCGTTGATGCTTTCACAAAATATATAATAATATTGAGGTAAATAATGAGTAATACAAATGAATTAACTGTAGATGTGCGTGGCAGTTTGTGTCCAAAACCTGTGATTGAAACGAAGAAGGTAAGCGATGCAAATCCAGACGCGATTATTACGACCATTGTAGATAACGAGGTGAGTCGCGATAATGTAGAGAAATTTGGGAAGTCTCGTGGCTATGATGTGGCAATTGGACAAGATGGTATAGATTTTTTTATTAAACTTACGCCGAATGTAGAACCTGCACCGGAAATTGGTTGCAAACCTATGAATTATAGTGACCGCATCATTTTGATGACGAAAGATTATCTTGGTGAAGGTAGTGAAGAACTTGGCCGTAATTTGATGAAAACCTTCTGGGTGTGCATGGTTGAAGCCGACGTGAAGCCATCTACAATTTATTTCATCAATAGTAGCGTTAAAATGGTAACCAACGATTCTGTTCATTTAGACAATATTAAAAAATTAGCTGATCTTGGTGTTGAAATTGCTGCATGTGGCATTTGTCTTGACTATTATGGTCTAAAAGATCAAGTGGGGGTAGGCTCTATTACAAACATGTATGCGATTACAGATGCTATCGTTGGGGAAAATCTTGTTAAACTATAATACTCGTATCTATGTTGTAAATGATTAAGCAATATTATTGGGGGTGAGGCGTTGAACAATAAAAAGTTGCTTGTCGTTTTTACATCCTATTATTTTGGGGATAAAGCAGATAAGATATTAACAGAACTTTCGGTGCCTCACCAACTGATGGCTACACCGCCAGAATTGAATGATATGTGTGGTTTGTCCATTCAAATAGACTTGAATGCTGTAGAACAAGTTCAGACTATCCTAAAAGAACATAAGATTAGTACGTCAGGCTTATTTTGGTATGAAAAAGGGAAACCAGTTTTAGCTTATAAAGATTAAATCGATTTATTAATATCGAAATTTATCTATATATGATAACATTAATATATAAAAATCGTATTGTATAGGAGATATACATGGTTGATTTTACCTTGCCTCGCGAATATATAGACGATATGGTCGTCCGTATGGCCCATCATAGTACAGCAATCGAGGGGAATACGTTAACACAAGGGGAAGCAAAGAGTATCATATTAGATAATATGATACCCCGTAAAATGGATTTGCGTGAGTTCTATGAAGTATCTAATTATCGCGACTATTTAGTATTCTTGATGGAATCATATCAAGAAGTAATTACGATAGATATCATAAGAGACACACAACGATTGTTACTAGCACATATCCGTGATGATAATGGGCAATTTAAGGTTGTTCCAAACATGGTTATTGGTGCTGATTTTGAGCCAACAAAACCATATCAAGTACAAGAAGCTTTAAAAAACTGGTGTGATACATTGCAATATCGTTTAGAGATATCCCAAAATGATGAAGAGCGGGTGCGTACCATTATGGAGCAACATTTGCAATTTGAACGTATTCATCCTTTTGTTGATGGTAATGGCCGTACAGGAAGAGCTCTTATTGTACACGCTTGTTTACAACAGAAATTAGCGCCTATTATCATTAACAAAGCTGATAGAGGTGAATATATGACTCTGTTAAATGATGGTGATTTAAATGGCTTATATAAGTTAGGTCTTGATTTATTTTATAAGGAAAAAGAACGTATGATTCTATTTGGTCAAAATTTTGGCTAATGAGCATCATATGTTATGTATCTAGGTTAAGTTTTTGAAATTAATATAATGAAAGGTTGAATTTCAATGAGCAAATATGAAATAGAAAATGTAAAATTAACGGCCCCTAAATTGGATCGTAACGATTTAGAATATGCTATGACCTATCGTTATGCATGTAAGAAATTTGATAGCACTAAAAAGATTAGTGATGAAGACTGGAATGCTATCTTGCAGGCGGCACGTTTGTCTCCTACATCCTTAGGTTTTGAAGCATATCAGTTGTTAGTCATTCAAAATCCAGAGATTCGCGAAAAAATGAAGGCTTACGGCTGGGGCATTTTGGCTGGTTTGGAAGCAAGTCATTTTGTAGTATTCTTAACACGTAAAAAGGTTGATTTAGAATTTGATTCTCCTTATGTACGCTATATTCAGGAAGAGGTTAAACAATTACCTGCTGAAGTAGATGCTATTTATAAGGAAAAATATGCGCAGTTTACTACGGAAGACTATAAAACATTTGAGTCTGAACGTGCTGCTTTTGATTGGTCCTCTAAACAAGCGTATATCGTTATGGCGAATATGATGACCATGGCTGCCTATGAAGGGCTTGACTCCTGTGCGTTGGAAGGCTTCAACCAAGACAAGATGACAGCATTCTTAGGCGATGAACTTGGTCTTTTCGATACTAAACATTTCGGTATTTCTGTAATGGCAGCCTTTGGGTACCGTGATGAAGAACCACATCGCAATAAAACACGTCGTACAATGGATGAAATTGTAAAGGTCGTTGAATAGAATATATCAAAATATTTACAAGAAGAATGTTAGGACCATAGAACACTACTTTTGCTAAAGTATGCCAACTTTATATATCGCACTTCATTTAACCTTTAAACATGAATGGTACGTTATAAATATACATAATATTTAACATATCTGTATATTTAGATGATTTTTAAGATACATGTATATAAGCGTAAAGGAGTGATTATATGTTATGGTCAATTATTGTTGGTGGTTTTATCGGGTTCCTAGCAGGTGCCATCACTAACAAAGGCGGTGCAATGGGCGTTATCGCTAAAGTTGTTGCTGGTTTAATTGGATCGTCCGTAGGTCAGTCCCTATTTGGTACCTGGGGTCCTAGCTTAGCAGGTATGTCCTTAATTCCATCTGTATTAGGTGCAGTCATTGTTGTTGCTGTAGTCTCATTTTTCTTCGGAAAAAGGGGATAGTAATCTACTTATAAAAGTAGGTCTAATATAGCTAAACGTGATTTTACATGAAAGGAGTCACTATTATGGCATTAGAAGAAAAACTCAACCAAGCTAAAGGTGCACTAAAAGAAAATGTTGGCAAATTAACTGGTGACAAAAAATTGGAATCAGAAGGTGCCGTAGAAAAAACAACTGCTAAAGTTAAAGACGTTGTAGAAGATGTTAAAGATGCTGTAGAAGGCGCACTTGACGGCTTGAAAAACTCTGTTGATAACGATAAAGAATAAACTCGTGTTTATTCAACAATCACATAAAGAAAATCTCATTAAGAGACAACAAAAAACCAGTAAATCGTTCGATTTACTGGTTTTTTATTGCTATTAATTTGCATTATACGTTGAAGCGGAAGTGTGTTACGTCGCCGTCTTTCATAACATATTCCTTGCCTTCTAGGCGAACAAGGCCTTTTTCTTTAGCAGCATTTTGGCTGCCGCAAGCTTGTAAGTCATCGAAGGATACGATTTCAGCGCGGATAAAGCCTTTTTCAATATCGGAGTGAATTTTTCCAGCTGCTTGAGGTGCTTTTGTGCCGTTTACAATTGTCCAGGCACGAGCTTCCATTTCACCAGCTGTAAAGTAGTTGATGAGGCCTAAGAGTGCATAACTTGCCTTGATAAGCTTAGTTAAGCCAGATTCTTCAAGACCGAGATCTTCTAGGAATGCAGCGGATTCTTCATCGGATAACTCAGCAATTTCGGATTCGATACGAGCGGATACAACAACGATGCCAGCACCTTCGTTCTTCGCGTATTCTTCTACGCGTTTTACGTGCTCGTTAGCGGAGTAATCAGATACTTCATCTTCAGAAATGTTAGCAACATAAAGAGATGGTTTTGCTGTAAGTAATGTCAACTCTTTAATCATTTCTAACTCTTCTTCGTTAAGACCTTGGGCACGAACTGGTTTTGCTTCACCGAGACCTTCGATAATGCGTTCTAGCAATGGTAACTCAGCGCGAGCATCTTTATCGCCGGATTTTGCAATTTTTTCAATGCGTTGTTTCCGTTTTTCTACGGATTCAAGGTCTGCAAGGCAGAGCTCTGTATTGATGATTTCGATGTCTCGGATTGGATCGATAGACCCTGCAACGTGAGTGATATTAGGGTCATCGAAACAACGAATAACTTGTGCAATTGCATCTACTTGACGAATATGGCTAAGGAATTTGTTACCTAAACCTTCGCCTTTAGATGCACCTTCAACGAGACCTGCAATATCTACAAATCGCATAGCAGCAGGGAGGATGCGTTTGGAACCGAACATTTCCGCTAATACAGCTAGACGACTGTCTGGAACATCAACAACACCTACGTTTGGCTCAATTGTACAGAATGGATAGTTGGCAGCCTCAGCGCCAGCTTTTGTAATAGCGTTGAATAATGTACTTTTACCAACATTTGGAAGGCCTACGATGCCTACTTCTAAATTTGTGCTCATGGTACCACCTTTATTAAAATTAATTTCGTTCTTTGTGAAAGCTTTCATTAGAAATATGGTTTCTTATAAAAGCCTTGTCAAACACATATTATATCATATTCTAATAGATATATACATTTCTATAGAATTGGTCTGGATTATTTATCAAGAAGTGCTATAATATTAGAGAGAAAGTTGAAGTTTCTTATAAAAAATAATGATAAGTAGATGTGTTTATATAATAAAAATATAAGTTTTTCTTATGATTTATTTTATAGAAAATTTTGATGAGTAGATATGACTATGTCAGTGTGCAGGCGGACGTGTCATTTTGATTGAACGTAAACGTCATGTAACGCTGCTAGGAAAGGAAGTTAAGTATGTTTTCTAAGTTATTTGATAGTTTTTTAGTTCACTATTTAGAACGTTTTAATGATCACTGCTTTAGTGTAAAAGTGGGTGACAATGAATATACCATTGGCGAAGGTACACCTGAGTTTACCATTCGTGTAAACCGCGATATCCCTAAGAAAGATTTGCTCGTTTCTGCTGAACTTGCACTTGGCGAAGCGTATATGCGTAAGGATATTGAAATAGAAGGCGATTTATTCAAAGCTCTTTGTGTTGTACTAGGTCATGTTAATAAGGATTCTATCAATAAAAAGGTACTTAGTTCTCTCTTTAATGTAGGTCTTAAAAAGAAAGATCAAAAACAACAAGTGTCTTCTCACTACGACCTTGGCAATGATTTTTATAGCTTATGGCTTGATAAGACGATGAGCTATTCTTGTGCGTACTTTAAACATGAAGATGATAGCTTAGAAGATGCACAATACCAAAAGGTTCATCATATTCTCGATAAATTATATTTAAAAGAAGGTATGACATTACTCGATATCGGTTGTGGTTGGGGATTCCTTTTAATTGAAGCAGCCCGTAAATATGGCGTTAAAGGCTATGGTTGTACATTGTCTGAAGAACAATGGAAGAAAGGCCAAGAACGGATTAAAGAATTCGGACTTGAAGGTCAAGTCGAAATCGAACTCATTGATTATCGTGATGTAGCGGCATCTGGTCGTACATTCGATCGTATCGTCAGCGTTGGTATGTTGGAACATGTAGGTCGTCCTAATTTCCCATTGTATATGGAGGATGCATCCACTATGTTAAATGATGGTGGTTTATTCTTGCTCCATTACATCAGTGATCCATCAGAAAAAGAATCTAGTGCATGGATTCGTAAATATATCTTCCCAGGTGGATGCTTACCGTCTCTTCGTGAAATTGTTTCTATTGCTTATGACTATGATTTTAATGTTATCGATGTTGAAAGCTTGCGCTTGCACTACTATAAAACATTGATGCATTGGTACAATAATTTCCAAGGTGTACGTGACCAAGTAGAAAAAGCTCGCGGTACTGAATTCGTTCGTATGTGGGATTTATACCTCTGTGGTTGTGCAGCAGGTTTCTATATTGGCAATATGGATTTGCATCAAATCCTTATGACAAAAGATGTTAATAATGAATTGCCATTAACACGTTGGTATTAATAGATAGATTTTAATACGAAAAAAGGACCGTCTTAAGGCGGTCCTTTTTCGTGTCATCATACGCTATTGTTAATGTAAAAAGAGGATAACCGAAGTTATCCTCTTAAGGTGCGTATAGAATTATAGAGAGTGAGCTCGCAATTCTTCAGCAGAATGTGTGGAAATCCAAGCTGGTGGAATATCGAATACTGTGTAGCAACCAGTGCCGCCGTGTTTAGCGAGACGGTAGATACCACGAGCGTATGCAACAAGCGCAGAGCCTGTGAATTCAGGGTTAGAATCAAGTTTTAAAGAGTATTCAACAACATGACGAGTGCCGTCAGTGCTTTCACCAGAACGAAGAACGAAGCCACCATGTGGAATACCCTTGTGGTTGCGATCAAGTTCTTCTTGGGAAATGAAGTTGACTACAGTTTCGTAACCTACGAAGTAGTTTTTCATAGTTTTGATTTCGTTTTCAATTTTTGCTTTGTCTGCATCAGGAGCAGCTACTACATAGCATTCACGAAGGTGACCTTTGTAGCCATCAACGTCTGGAGTTTCACCATTACGGATAGCTTCAAGGTATTGTTCTTTAGGAACAGTGTATTGACGAGCATCAAGAACACCATCAATACGACGGATAGCATCGGAGTGACCTTGGGAAACGCCGCGGCCCCAGAATGTGTAAGATTTGCCGTGAGGCAAGATGCTTTCAGCGTAAACACGTTGTAAAGAGAACATGCCTGGGTCCCAACCACAAGAAATCAATGTAGCAGTCTTAGCTTCTTTAGCTACTTTGTCTACATTAGCAAAATGCTCAGGGATACGTGCATGTGTATCGAAGGAATCGATACAGTTGAAGTATTTAGTTACCATTGGAGTTTGTTCGATAAGGTCTGTTGCAGAACCACCGCAAAGAACCATAACATCGATCTTACCTTTGAAGTTTGGTAGATCTTCCATAGTGTATGTAGGAACACCAGACACTGTTTCTAAGCCTTTACGACGAGAAAATACGCCTACGAGTTCCATATCTGGTTGTAATTTAACAGATGCTTCTACGCCACGGCCTAAGTTGCCATAGCCTACGATACCAATACGAATTTTGCTCATATTAGCCTCCTATATAATTATAAAATGTAGTGTAATAACTAATATATTTATTATAACATAGAAATTTCTCTTTTTATAATATTCTATAGAGTTATACAGCATATATTATGTGGAGAGAATAATTCGTTTGTTATTATTCATCATTATATCGATACATTGCGTATGGGAATATACATAAAAGAAAACATCATATGTACAAAAATTGACACATATACCCTTATTATATATACAATGAATATATGCATATTATTGTGTATAGTTTGAGGAGGTTATGAGATGAGAAGAACGATAAACCTTGCTGTTATTGCTGCTTTAATTATTACCGGTGCTAGTGCAGAGGCCATGGTGTCAGCCACTACAGTTGAAAGCCATACGGATGGAAAATCCATTGGGTTGAATTTGTGGGGTGAAAATAAACACTATACCGATGATTTGACCGTCAATGTATCTGGCCTTGGTGTAAATGGAAACAAATACCATAATAACGTTACCGGTATTTATGCTCTTGATGGATCTCAGGTGGCCATAGATAAAAATGTAAATGTAACGGTTGCAAATCCAGCACCTGCGGAAAGTGGAGAGAAGCGTAGACCAGACTTAGCACACTATTACATGAGTGGTATATATGCTGGTTATGGTGGGGTTACAAATGATGGTAATAATGATGATACTCGTATTACCGTACAAGGTAATGCCAAAGTAGATGCCATTGGCGTAGGCTTGCAAGCTAATAAGGATGGATACATTCGGATTCTAGGTGGGGCAGATGTAAAGACACATCCTTTAACGACATCTGATACATATTCTGCACTTTCAGAAGAAGGATTTGTCTATGTGAATACTGGCATGGATGGATTGAAACCAGGTGCTAAGGACGTCAATATGTATGGCAATATTGGTTTTATCAATAAAAACTATGGTATTGATAAAAATCCACACAATCATGGATCAGAAATTTCATTGGGATTAACGACACCAAATTCTAAATTAGTGGGTGGTGTACTCAATGAATTTGATGAAAGTAACAATAATCCTCATCATGGCGGTTTGAGATTGTATTTACAAAATGGTGCTACATGGCGTAATGAATGGTTAGGAGCTGAACGTGAATACCCTACACAAGGCCGACCAGATACTGCAAATTATCTCTATACAGGTAGTAAGGTAGAGCATCTTATAGGTGGTGCCACAGAAGGTAGCCGCGGCATTATCCAAGCCGTAGATGCACGGCCTATTACGATTAATAATTATGCTGGTCATACAGCTATTGATTATGAAAAAGGTGCACCTGCTGCAGAAAACGGAAAGGGTGAAGTGGTTATCAACCATGCTGACCCTGGTTCTTCTGTTACATTGCGTAGCTCCGTAGATGCTTTGAAAGAACATGCTAATGCCGAGATTCCAGGATTAGCAGAAAATCAATTTGTGAAGAAAATAGTCTACAATGGATATACGAAGGGTGAGCGAAACCTTGGTGTTAATGTGCATTTAGAAACAGGTGTGATTAGCCCTACATTAAATGCTAAACTTAGCCCGGATGATTTTGATGCAGCTGGACGTGCTATGGTGTCTAATAAAACCGTATTATCCACTAGTGAAAGTGAAATTGTATCCGGTGCTAAGAGTGCATTAGCATCTTCTGTTATGCAAATGCGAGCCGATACCAATGATTTACAACGCCGTTTAGGTGATGTACGTCTTAACTCCGATAATCAAGGCGTATGGGGCAAATATATTGGTGGTAAATCTAAAATTACAGACTCTGCCTATGTAAATCAAACCTATAATATGGCGCAAGTTGGCTATGATACAAAACGGGGAAACTGGATTGTTGGTGGAGCCTTCCTGTATGGCACAAACAACAATGATTATGCGCTAGGTTCTGGCTCTGGTAAGACAGCAGGGGTAGCAATCTATGGCTCTAAACAATTTAATGATGGCCGTTATTTAGATATCATTGCTAAAGGAAATCGTTTGAAAAATGATTTTACTGTACATAATAGCTTAGGTACGTCATTAAGTGGGGACTATTATAATACAGGCGCATCTTTGAGCCTTGAATATGGTAAGCGTATCAAGAAAGAAAATGGTTTCTATATCGACCCTAGTGCGGAATTGATTCTTAGCCGCTTATCTGGTGAAAGCTTTGATGCTCGTACGAATACGGGTAGCTCTGTTCATATCAATTCTGATGCGGTTAATTCTGCTATAGGCCGTTTGGGTATCGGCATTGGTAAGGAAGCTAAGAATAGTAATATATTCCTTAAAGCTGCATTGGCACATGAATTCTCTGGCAAGATGAAAGCAACGTATAGCATGATCGGTGAACCAACGACTAATAGTGTAGTAGATTTGAAAGATACTTGGCTTGATCTTGAATTAGGTGGCTCTTGGAGCTTCCGGCCAAATACATATTTATATGGGACATTTACGAAAAACTTCGGTAGCACTGTTGATACATCCTATCGCGTAGATGCCGGTATTCGTCATAGCTTTTAATTAGTAAATGGATTTTAAATAAAAACGGTTGTGAAACCATTCTAAGAGAAGGTTTCACAACCGTTTTTTATTACCTATTTTTAGGGTTATAGGACAAAAAGTGTGTGTGACTAATCCCAATAAGTTGGAAAATCTGTAGACATATGTAGCTCATTCCAAACAGGAGCATCACCCCATTGAGGAATTGAACGATCTATTTGGCAATAATCAGATAACCGTTTGTAGATAGCAGCAATCGATTCATCTGTAGGCATACAATTTAATATAGCTGAAATAGAAAGCGGTCTTGGTGAGTGCATATAGCACCACCAATAGACCGCTTTTAGTCTTCTTTCAAGTGAAAGGCCTCTATGAGCCCGTAACATACTTCTTAGTTGAGCATTTACTCCACCTTCAATACGATTATTTGTTGTAGGTATTGTAATATCAATACATTCCAAAAATGTAAATAAAGTTTGTTGCCTAATCAGACGCCATAATGATGATTCAGC
>NZ_ALKL01000025.1:0-29090 GCF_000286635.1 Veillonella sp. ACP1
TGGTGACCCGTCCGGGAATCGAACCCGGGATACCGCCGTGAAAGGGCGGTGTCTTAACCGCTTGACCAACGGGCCAAAGTTGGTGACTCACCCGCGACTCGAACGCGGGACACCCTGATTAAAAGTCAGGTGCTCTGCCAACTGAGCTAGTGAGTCATGAATGGCTCCCCGAGTAGGACTCGAACCTACGACCGATCGGTTAACAGCCGATTGCTCTACCAACTGAGCTATCGAGGAATGTATGGAGCGGGAAACGAGATTCGAACTCGCGACCCCCGCCTTGGCAAGGCGGTGCTCTACCGCTGAGCTATTCCCGCATACAGAACCGATAATTACTATATCATAATTACCTTCTGTTAGTCAAGAACTAAACCAGGTCAGTTCTGACTGCCTTATAATAATATCAATTTACACATATAGTGTCAATGGTTTTTCAATGAATTTCCTATAAAAATAATACGAAATCTATATGATACAAAGCTACGTAACTTATAACAAACATATTAAAGAGGACTTTCAAATATATACCTCCTTTACTATTTCTTAAGTAAAGGAACTATATATCATGAAGTCCTCTCTATCATTATTTAATATCTTCTTGTCTACCTTTACCGGCACCATCCTCAGCGGCACGAACCTCTGCTTCTACGAATGTTTTCATGTCATTTAACATATGCATAGATGCATCTACGATAGATAGCCCCATTGTAGAGCCTAAGCCTTCATCGATTTGTAAATCATAATGTAATGGAGGTTTTACATCTAAAAAACGACATTGTTCCTTATGAATAGGATCATCGTAAACAGCGGATGAGAAAACATAGTCTTTCACCAATGGTTCCATCGTCACTGCTGCGAGTACAGCAGCACCAGTTAGTGCATTATCGTATACCACAGCCATACGATGGCTAGCAGCACCTAAGATAAAGCCTGCTAAGAAAGCAATATCGAGGCCTCCTGCTACATGAAGCAAACGCAATACAGCAGTGCGGCGGTCGCTTTCAGATAAAACAGACCAATCATCTACAGTAATATCAAATGGATCTACAAACGAATGGATGTGTGCAGCACGCTGTGTAATGGTAGGTCCATTATCAGATTCTGTCAATAAAGTCTCGTACGATGCGCCTGTAATGGTAGCGGTCGTAACCAACGCATCAAGAAATGTGCGTTCACCTATATTACCTAAGGCCACCACTTGTAGGCTTGCTTCATGCAATGTATCCGCATAACCAAAGCCCATTTCAAGCGCCTGTTCCAATTCATCATGACTAATAGAAGGTTCTACGCCAAAGAAGTGGGACCCCTTACGAATAACTCGAGAATCAATATTTGCCAAATGATTTGTATCTTGTTCTAAGCCAATATTAACAACGTAAACCGGTGCTTGTAATTTAAATGCCGCCCCTTGCGTAGCACTCATGTCTTCATTAAATCGTTTTATTGCATTTAAACTAGTATGTCCATGTTCAACATTTTGAGGACCGTCTACAAGATGGTCTGCGCCTACAATAAGAACACCATATTTTAAATGATTTGGTTTAGGATTCGCCAATACGCCTGCAAATCGTTCAGCTATCGTTTCGAGCATAGCCAGGCTATAAATAGGTTTGGTTAAATTATCAATGCGATACCGGCATGTTTCCATCGCTTTCGTATCTAATGGTTGAATATTAAAAGCTCTCATGCCTTACCTCCTGTAACAGACTTATACATATGCACTGCAAGGTCAAGCATCCCCATTTGAACGGAGCCACCAGAGGCTTCTCCTAAGCAAAGACCTAAGTCCACATAGGCTTCTAATCCAAGATTTTGCAATGAAGATTTAGCCGCTTTTTCTGCAGATAAATGAGAGGCCATAACATAGTCCATGGAGGCTGGAACCAATGTTTTAGCCACCAGTGCACAAGCAGATGTATTAAAGCCATCGATGATGACCATACCATGATGAGCAGCTGCCCCCAAAATGACACCTACAATACATGTAAATTCAAATCCTCCTACGGCAGCCAAAATACCAATGGCGTCGTCCTTTGGGATATCCTTGTATTTAACTAATACATCATGAACGATGCGTTGTTTTAATTTAAGACGCTCATCGGAAATATTCGTGCCTCGCCCAGTGGCCTCTTCTGCAGTAAGACCGGCAAACTTAGCCGTCATAAGTGCACTAGCTGTCGTGTTGGAAATCCCCATTTCCCCTACAAGAAACACATTGTACCCGTCAGCCATCTTTTCTTGAACCAATTTGATGCCCGTTTCAATACCTTCGATTGCTTGTTCCCGCGTCATGGCCGGTTCTTCTACAAAATTCTTTGTGCCCATCCCCAACTTATGAGAACGCAGTCCAGGGACCCAGCTCATATCCGCATCAATGCCCATGTCGATAACTTCCATATGCGCACCACAATAATTGGCTAAGGAATTGGCACCAGCCCCTTTGGGAATTAAGTAATTTTGCGTCATACCAACAGTCGTTTCCTTTGGATAGGCACTAACCCCCATATCGGCAACGCCATGATCCGCAGAGGCAATAATCATACAAGGTTTTGGAATTGTTACATTCTTTTGATTTGTAGCTGCCCCATATTGAGCCACCATATTGACGAGACGTCCATATTGCTTACTATCTGACGCATCATTCCAATTCTTAATAATATGTTGTTCAATCTCTTTACTACGACTGTGAATCGCGTCGCAGGTTTCTTGTAGTAACCCCATAACAACTCCTCTTAATTATTCTTAATTTGTCCCGTCAAGTACGGTAATTTATTTCTAACATCTCGGCTTCTATGTAAATAGTCTTCTAAGGCTTGGCCTTCGTCTTCTTGTGAAAGTATTTCTTTTACCCGACGAATTTCGTCTTCCATTTTAGACAAGCCTTCTAATACATTATGACGATTCCCATAAATGATTTCACGCCACATGGATGGCAAACCGCCGGCTACACGCGTACAGTCACGGAATCCACCTGCGGATAAGCGCATACGTAATTCGCCGAGCTCATCGCCACCAGATACTTGTGTTAAAATGGCGGCTATCAGATGCGGCATATGGCTAATCATCGCTAAATATGCATCATGAGCATATACATCGACAAATTCGATACGGGAACCAACGGCACGCCCCATATCAGCCAATTCTTTAGCCACCTCTTCATTATACACATCAGACGCCTTATCCTCTAATACAATCCACCCCATGCCTTTAAATAGGTTTTTATGAGATACTTCATAGCCGCCCTTTTCAGATCCGGCCATAGGATGAACAGATACGAAAAAGGTTCCCTTTGGAATAGATTCAGACACGGCGCGTACAAAATTTTCCTTTGCACTGGATACATCAGTTACCACCTGACCTGGTTTAAACAGATGAGCCACCTCTGTAAAAAGTCGAGCATTAGTATCTGGCGGCAAGGAAAACACTACGATATCCGAATGTTCAATGAGTGGCTCTACCTCGGTCCAAGCTTGGGATACTACCCCATCTTGTAATGCTGCATCACATACCTCTTGTCGGCGTGCATACCCTACTACATCATAATCTGTATAGGCTTTCAAAGCCTTTGCCAACGAACCCCCCAATAAACCTAACCCAATGATACCTACGGTTTTACTCATATAAACCTACTTTCACAAGCGTCCCTATATCTCCAATATAGAAACGCAAACAAACTATATCACTACACCTCAATAAGGCGTTTTTCTTTCCATTTTCCGCTATACCAGCGATAGATAAACAATACACCTCGTAAAATCTCATCAGCAGCCATAGCAATCCATATGCCTACAAGGCCCCAGCCCCAATAAATACCAAATAGGTACGATAATGGCACAGCACATAACCACATGCCAAAGATGCCAACTAGCATTGGGGTACGAATATCACCTGCGGCCTGTAAACAACCGACCATAACGATATTTACCGCCCGCCCTAGTTCAAGGAAAATCTCCACCAAGAGCACATTATGGGCTAAGGATAAAATCTCAGAATCCGTTGTAAATACAGATAGAACCGTATCACTCGTTATATAAAAGAACGTTGCCAATCCTACATTGATAGCGATGGCTAAAAACATAGAATGCCACACGCGATTCGTTACTTCATCTTGCCGTTTAGCGCCCATCAAGAATCCTACGATAACTTGCGATGCATTCGATAAGGCTATGGTATACACATAACACAACATGGCGATGACATATACATAAACCTTCGTATTAATCACAGTTAACCCTAGAATATTGACCATCTTCATAATCGTCGTTTGCGATAATTGATAGCTCAATGTTTCACCGCCAGATGGCACACTAATATGGAGCAAGGATTTAACCGTATGCCAAGGAAAGGGTCTTAAATAAGACGTGCTAACCTTCAACTGCAACAGTGTCTTGAACAGATATACGATGATAAGAAGGCCAATTACCTTTGAAAGCCACGTAGAAATAGATACACCGAGTACACCAAGACTCGGTATCGGGCCATGACCGAAAATTAGAATATAATTCGTTCCTACATGGATAATATTCATAACGAGTGCCACATACATGGTAATACGCGTCAACGAATGGCCTCTAAATACGGCAACCAATGCATAGTACATGGCCTGTATTGGTAATCCTGCCGCTACAATAGTCGTATATAACGATGTATCCCCCATCGTTTCTGGTGGTATCCCAAGCCATGTAAAAATCCATTCATGGCAAGTGATGAAAAACACCGCCGCCACAGAGGAGAATACAAAGTTTAGCACTAAACTAACGGTACAAACCTCTGATAACTTTGACTGATTTCGAGCACCCAAATATTGGGCAATCAAAATCGTCGTGGCAGTGCTCATAACAACGATGAGCATGATAAAAATATTTAAAATTTGATTCGCATTAGCTACAGCGGCTACCGCCTGTGGCGAGTAATGACTCATCATCAGTTGGTCGATATTGCCGACGAGCATTTGCAGGAATACTTCGATAAATATAGGCCAGCTTAAGGTCCAAATGGATAAACTAATGCCTTTTTCATATGTTTTCATAGTATCCCCTTTATATTACGCATCAAACTTTATCAACTAAAAGAAAACACCTTTTGCTTTTTCTTTAGTCTCTTGATCTGCTATGAATGGAATTCTTGTGGTTCTACCTTCTTTAGCAGCTACAATTTTTTTGAATGGGAAATCGAATATTTCTCGATTCCACGTATTTACCGCATCATTATATAACGTTCTAGCAGCTGTAATTTCTTTTTGCAAATACGAATTTTGTTGCATCGCATCGCGAATTGTATCTTGGCTTTGCAATTCTGGATAATTTTCTATAGCTACATTTAATGCTCTCGTCGCTTTATTAAGCTGAGCATTTACATCGCTTCTAGATTCTTCACTAAAATTACCACTTCTATACTTTGCAATATCCACAAGAATATCTTTATCTACTTCAATAGATTTTTCTACGAGTTTAGCCGCATTAGAAAGAATGACAACCCGTTGTTCCATATAGTTATCAATTTCGGATGCTGCATTTTGAATTCGTTGTTCCATCATATTAAATTCGGAACTAATTTGTTTTAATCGCCACCAAGGATAAACAAGTACAACCACACCTATAGCAGATATGAGGTACTTGTCAATCACTATCCCTAAAACGATAGCAATTACACCGATAGCCATTAGAATCGTAGGTATCAATTTTTCAAAGCCACTGGTTTCTACGGGAATCACCTTAGCAATAACATGTACATCTCTGCCTTCTGCCATAATCTCTGGGTTCATTTCATCAAGTTGATTAGCCATTTTACTTACCTCCATTTTGTTCAAAAATCGTATTTAATAAGTCTACTAGAGACTGATTATCTTTATAGAGTTTCCCTACCATAAAATGTCCATAGGCAAAGGAACCATTTTTGTTATTTTCGGATCGTTGGTAATGATTCAATTCTTTAACACGCTTGAAGTCATCGTCAACTGTATCTACTTCTGCTACTTCAATAAGTTCATGCTTTGTAACCGGCACATACTCATTCCACTTAACTGGTACATAATAGGTTCTACCATTACCTGCTGTAACAGGAACCTCATCCACATGCTCAATAGTCCTATACGAATAAGCATCTACCTTAATAATTTCCGAATCTGCCTCTTTTTTATAGTGACTCGTTTTTAGCAATGTTTTTACATTACTTCTCTGCGTTGCATCAGGAGGAGTAAATAACCCAAGGTTCATCTTATTCGCGAGCATTTCTGTAATGTAATCATTATATTTAAAATCGTAAGATTTCTTATAAATATAATCAGTAGAAGCCATTTGTTGATATACAGGAATTGCTAAGACTGGCAAAAATGAAAAATACATATGCTCAAAATAGCTACAGTTAAAATTAATGAATTTCTCTTTAATCTTTTCAAAGGAGAAATCATAGTATTGTGATGGGACGGTATCGAAATTCCAATCCATAGAGTTATCAGTTAAAATTTCATTGATTTTACATTGTTTATTGAAAACAAAGTCATCACCATAGGGAGAATTCTCAAAAATATCTTTGTAATTACTTTGTGCTAACGGGGTGAATAACACGCGGAACTCGACCTCATTATTTCGGTCTAATGCATTAAATTGTGCATCGAACTCTTCATTTGCCAACGCCTGAAAGTTTCCACCAGCTTCTAAGGCATCTTCACTTTTCTTTCTAAGCCCTGCAATGCGTTTTGCCAGTTGAATCTTCGCACCTCCAAAATTAAATAAACCTTTTTCTGGTGGTCTTCTATGGAATATTAAATTCGGTGCTGCATGATTACCATATACCAAGGATATTCTATTCGCATAATATGGCCCCGGTCGTTTTAGAGTAGCGCGAAGTGTTTCACTTACATCTCTAGTTTTTGTATTGCCATCAGAATCGATATATTCCTCTGTATAGACAACTTCGCGAGTACCTTCATATGTATAATCATCAATCCAATGGATAATACGCTTAATAAACACAAAAGGATTTCCTAAAATATCTCCGGAAGTAATATCCAATGTAGAGCGATTTACATCATCTTTTTCTAAAAAGCCATAATCTTTAACGAGCTGTTCATAGCGTTCCATATTAAAATTGGAATCTAAATGAATAAAGGGAATCGCCTTTTTGATGAGTTCTGCGGTCATCTCACTATGAAACAACTCATTCAACGGTTGCATCATTTCGTACCCTTCGTCACGTATTTGACTTAGCGTTGCATCTAAATCATTCAGTTTCGCTTCGAGGCTCTTACGATTAGGTCGAATCCAATATACATACAGCCCTATGCATAAGGCTATAATAGCGATACATATAACGATGGATAGAATATCCATTTGCGGTTGTGAAAACTGATACACACCATAAATAAGTGCGCCTATGCCCACAATGAAATCGATAATTCGTACAATACCAAACCGTTTATATGTACTGTTAGACTGATTTCGATTCTCCGAAACATTCGTATACTTATCGATTAAGTCTTTATTTTTATTAATATCAACCTGTGATTGATTTACCAAATCTTGAAAATAATCTTCTGTAATACCTTGGAATGTATCCTTAAGACTTTCTCTGTAATACTTTAGTGGTTCTAGTAATGCTTCATTATATTCATTCGACACGTTACTCTACCCCTCTATCTTATGGCTGTAATAGTTAAAATACGTCTAGCAGGTACTATACCTATGTTTAATTATAAATAACTTAAATTAAAATTAGTATATCAGTTAAGAAAAACTCCGTAAAGTAATTATCATTAACCGAAAGGTAATAAAATGAAAATCCCCTCTTTACATAGTAGTCAGTAAAGAGGGGACCTATATCAGAACACGATATATGTTAAGTTAAACTTACTTAAATTGATTGCAAAGGCTATCAAATAATGCTTGATCAGGTTTAACAACATCTTCAGTCAATGGACGTGGATGTGCACCACCATTAACAGCGGCCATAGCTTTTTCAAAGGAAGGTTTAGTCGTATCTTGATAGATAAGACCAGTAACCAAACCTTGTGTTTCACCTAATGTTTTAAGTGCAGTCGCACGGTCTGTTGGATCATATCCTTCTGGCAAGCTAGTCAAATGTTCTTTGAACCAGTCATAGCTATTGTGTTTGTTGTATGTAACACATGGGCTAAATACGTTGATGAAGGAGAAGCCTTCATGGTCCATAGCTTGTTGAATCAAATCAACGAGTTCAGCACGGTTAATCATATAACCTTGTGCAACAAATGTAGCACCTGCAGCGATAGCAGTTTCACAAACGGACAATGGTGATTCAAAAGCCCCACGAGGTGTTGTTTTTGTAACAAAACCGATATCGGAACGAGGGGATGCTTGACCTTTAGTCAAACCGTAAACATGATTATCCATAACGATATATGTCATGTTTACATTACGTTTGAAAGCATGAATAGTATGACCCATACCGATAGCGAACGCATCACCATCACCGGAACAAGCGATAACTTCTAAGTCTTGGTTAGCAAGTTTAACGCCTTGAGCGTATGGAAGCGCACGACCATGAGTTGTATGTGCACCATATGCATAGAAATAACCACCGATACGGCTAGAACAACCGATACCAGAGATAACTGCCAATTTTTCAGGTGGAATATTTTTTGCTACTACTGCATCAGTAATGGCAGCTTGTACCCCATAATGACCACAACCAGGACACCAGTTAGGGCGAATATCATTTCTGTAATCTTTAGCTGTTGTCATATTATAGGACCTCCTTAATTGCATTTTTCACATATGATTTTGTGAATGGATTACCATCATATTTCAAGCAGCTAGAAATTTTGGATTTCTTATGCATGTTGATTTTGAATAGGTTAGTCAATTGACCTGTTGCATTATGTTCTACAATAACAACTTTTTTAGCTGCATCCATGAATGGTTGCAATTGTTTTGCAGGGAATGGTTTAATCAAACGAAGTTGTAAATGGTTAACTTTAACGCCTTCTTGATCGAATTCAGCAACTGCTTCTTCGATAGCACCACGGCTAGAAGCCATACCTACAACGAGTACATCAGCTTCATCGTATTTTGCATTGTTCAAGAATGGTTCATAGTTATCAGCTACAGTTTCCAATTTACGGAAACGTTTATCAGTTTGCGCTACGTGCATTGTAGGCGCTTCTGCTGGTTTACCTTCTTCATTATGTTCTAGACCAGTAGAAAGGAATAGACCATTTTTCATGCCAGGAATCGTACGAGGAGAAATGCCATCTTCTGTCAATTCAAAGCGTTTGAAGTAGTTAGGTTGTTCCAATTCAGGAAGGTCAGCTTCCTTCATCATTTTACCGCGATTAATAGGTACACGGTTCAAGTCGAATGTAGGAACGGATTGTTTATTCAAACCTTGTTGTAAGTCCGGCATAAAGATAACTGGGCATTGATACATTTCTGCCAAGTTGAAAGCTTTTTGAATTTCGTAGAAACATTCTTCGATGGATGTTGGAGAAATAACGATACCTGCATAATCGCCATGAGCGTTGTAGCAAGCCGCATCAATATCGGATTGTTCTACCTTTGTAGCCATACCTGTGGATGGGCCGGAACGTTGTACGTCGATAACAACCATAGGAATTTCTGCCATGGATGCCATAGACAAGGATTCCGCCATCAAGGATAGACCAGGACCAGAAGTACATGTAAAACCACGAACACCTGCATATACACCGCCCATAGCAGTCATACAAGCTGCGATTTCGTCTTCTGTTTGAACGATAGTAGCACCTAATTTATCCATGTTTTTAATCATGTATTCCATTACTTCAGATGCTGGAGTAATAGGATAGGATGCCATGAAACGAGAACCTGCTGCAATAGCACCAAGAGCACATGCTTCATTACCTAATAAGAACATTTGATCTTTCTTACCAGGAGCTGGTAATGTATCGATTTCTACATCACCTAATTTTTCTATTACAAGGCTATGACCATCATCAAAAGCTGCCAAGTTTTTATCCACGATTTCTTGGGATTTTTTCGCAAATTTTGCAGCGATTGCATCTTTAAACATCTTAGTGTCGAAACCAAGAAGCGCTACGGACATACCAAGTGCTACGATATTACGCATCAACAAGGAACCTTGTTTCATTGCCGTTTCAGAGATTGGCAAGGATAAGCAGTTAACTTTGGAACCTTCAAATTTAGAAAAATCTGGTTTTACTTTACTATCGCAGATGATATAACCACCATCACGCACTTCAACACCATGCATATCAACAGTTTCTTGGTCAAGAGCCAACAAGAAGTCTACGCCTTCACCAATGGACATAACTTGTTCTAATGCAACGCGCAATGCGAAGGTAGTATGACCACCTTTGATACGGGATGCAAACAAACGTTGACTGTATAGAGAATATCCTTCTTTTGCAAGGATTGTAGCCATGATTTCGCCACAGCTCTCGATACCTTCACCTTGTTGTCCACCCATTTTCCAGATAAAATCTTTACGTTTTTGCAAGAGATTCACCCTCCTTAGGATATAATTACAATGCTGACAAGAGTCTACCCTATGTATATTAATTACAGCTAAGTAATAAACCTGTCTCATAGTGCAATTGTAACATGTATAGTAGACGTTTTACAATGTAACATTTCATAATTATTCTTCTTTAATACGTTCTATTACCGCATGTAGTCTATCAGTAGTAAAGAAAATTTCCTCTAATACTAGGCCTTGAGCCGGTGCTGTTTTTCCAATTTGCTTACGGTCCTTTGCAGCTAATAGTTCAGGAATTCGGGCCACTGATTTTCGGCCTAGCCCAATGTCCACTAACAAGCCAGCTATATTTCGAACCATATGATATAAAAATCCATCACCCACAACAGAAATATCGATACGACCCGCTTTCTCTTTGATACCGATGGCATAAATAGTTTTTACCGGATCCACCGGTGTCGTATTAGACCCTTTCAATGTAGAAAAGTCATGCGTTCCTTCAAGAGCTTTGCCTGCTTGACGCATAGCTTCAACATCTAGAGGTTTCTTTACATGCCAATGATACCGCTGCCCCATAGGGTCTGCAATTTCACGATTATAAATGGAGTAAATATATTCCTTACCAAAAATGTTATGCCGAGGTTTCCAATCTAATGGTATCTCAACAGCCTCTGTTACAACGATATCCTTTGGCAAATGGGCAATCGTCGCCCGTGGAATATTCTCTACCGGTATGGATCCCGATGTTTGAAATGCACAGACTTGAAAGCGTGCATGTACACCCGCATCGGTACGCGATGCACCATAAATTTGGATTGGTTCAGCACAAATAATAGATAATGCCTTTTCCAAAGCCCCTTGAACAGTAATCCCCTTATCAGCAGGTTGTTTCTGATAACCCGCTAAATCAGTACCATCATAGGACACAATTAATCGTATATTCCGCATTATCCTAACCACCATAGGATTAATAAGATAGCCGTTACAATAAACACGGCTCCCAAGCCTACATAATCAACCCATGTAATGCTGAGTTCTTTCATACGCGTACGATTAACACCGCCGCGATAGCAACGTGCTTCCATAGCGATAGCCAATTCATCAGCACGGCGGAATGCACTAATAAATAATGGCACTAAGAGAGGTACCATATTTTTAGCTCGCTGAATAATCGAACCTGTTACAAAATCCGCACCACGAGCCGATTGGGCTTTCATAATACGATCTGTTTCATCAAGTAAGGTAGGAATAAAACGCAATGCAATGGTCATCATCATAGCTAGTTCATGAGCCGGCACACCGATGCGGCGGAATGGATTTAGTAAATGTTCAATGCCATCTGTCAGCCGTATAGGTGATGTCGTATAGGTTAGCAATGACGAGAATAAGATTAAGAATACTAATCGTGCCGCCATTTGCAAGCCCATAGCAAGTCCATTATCCGTAATATTAATGATGCCATAGGAGATGATGCTATTACCAGGAGTTGTAAAAATATGAATCCCCATTGTGAATACAATGATAATCCATAATGGTTTTATCGCATTCCACATCAAACGTAATGGCAGACGAGATAATAACATAGCACCAATGGTGAAAGCCGCCACAATGCCATATGCCAATGGTGTGTTCGCCAAGAATATGGCAACAACGAAAATAGTAGTGCCTATAATTTTTGCCCGTGGGTCCATGCGATGTAATAACGAGTTACCAGGGAAGAATTGGCCAATTGTAATATTATTTAACATGTTGACCTCCTTCTAGAATAGCTTGTACAGCATCATCTACGGTTAATACTTCGTTTGATACATCAAGGCCTCGGTTCCGCAATAATTCGATCAATACGGACACAGGTGGCACATCTACGCCAACCTGTTGTAATACATGGCGATGATGATTAAAGATATCTAACGGTTTACCATCCAGTACAATCTGACCCTTATCTAATACAATGAGACGATTCGCCATGCGTGAAATATCTTCCATATTATGAGATACGAGGATGACTGTTACATCTTTTTCCTTATGTAGTTTAATAATTTCATCAAAGATTTCTTCACGCCCAAATGGATCAAGGCCTGCAGAAGGTTCATCGAGTACAAGGAAATCCGGTTCCATCGCCACTACACCAGCTATGGCAACGCGGCGCATTTGACCGCCAGATAAATGAAATGGAGAACGTTCAGCATAGGTATCATAATCCAGACCTACAAAGGCCATAGCTTCACGCACTCGACGGTCCACCTCTTCTGCATCAAGGCCTAAGTTTTTTGGCCCAAATGCAATGTCTTCGGCAATCGTTTCCTCGAAAAGTTGATGTTCAGGATATTGGAATACCATGCCTACCTTATGACGCATGTGTTTTGCTTCATCAGTTTTTTCACTTACGTCCACACCATTGACCGTCACTTTACCAGTCGTTGGATGCAATAAACCGTTGAGATGTTGCACAAATGTGGATTTACCCGATCCAGTATGTCCAATAATGCCAAGAAATTCACCATTTTCAATGGTCACCGAGATGCCCTTCAACGCTGTTTTCTCAAAAGGAGTACCCACACCATAGGTATAGGTAATATTATCTAATACAATAGCCATCAGTGTGCCTCCTTCGCATAGTACGTCGTTAATGCATCACCAAGTTCATCATTAGTAATGATATCATTAGGGATATCTACGCCCTTTTGAATGAGTTTCGATGCAACCTCTGCTGCAACAGGTACATCTAAGCCTAAATCTTTTAGCGTATCCACTTGAGTAAAGATTTCACGCGGTGTTCCCTCTTGTAATTTAACGCCATTTTTCATAACCACAACACGGTCTGCGGTTACCGCTTCCTCCATAAAATGGGTAATGATTACAATGGTAATACCTTCTTCTTTATTGAGTCTATGAATTGTTTCAAGAACCTCTAAACGCCCTTTTGGATCCAACATAGCAGTAGGTTCATCTAGTACGATACAATCTGGTTTCATAGCAAGTACACCAGCAATGGCAATCCGTTGCTTTTGACCTCCAGATAATAAATGCGGACCATGTTCCGCATATTCGGTCATGTTTACTGCAGCCAAAGCGTCATCAACACGTTTACGAATTTCAGCACTAGGTACGCCCAAATTCTCTGGACCAAATGCTACATCCTCTTCTACCACAGCTGCTACGATTTGATTATCTGGATTTTGGAATACCATGCCCACATGTTGGCGAATATTCCAGATATGTTCATCATCTAATGTGTCAAAACCACATACGGTAACATTTCCCGCTGTAGGTTGCAATAACACATTAAAATGCTTAGCCAATGTACTTTTACCACTGCCGTTAGTACCTATAATAGCCACAAATTCGCCGCGCCGTATGGTAAGACTCACATCATCTAGGGCACGCACGTCATTACCATTTTCATCAACATATAAATGGCTTAAATGATTGACCTCAATCATTGTTTCGTTTGATTTCATGAATAGCCTCGTATCTTTCTAGTCAATTTCGTTTTATGTGAAAGTTAACAATTAATCTTCCATCACTGCGATAACTGCTACTATATAACGATATTTGTACTAGTCGATTGTACCATAAAATTGACAATAAAAAAACGGTGTTGCAACCGAAGTTACAACACCGTATGAGTTTGATTAAACTAACTCGATAATAACGCAAGGTGCAGCGTCACCTTTGCGAAGACCAGTTTTGATTACACGAGTGTAACCACCTTGACGGTCTGCATATTTTGGAGCAATTGTATCAAACAATTTTTTTACTACGCTTTCATCCATGAGGTATGCAAGAACTTGGCGACGTGCATGAAGATCACCACGTTTAGCCAAAGTTACCATTTGATCAGCCAAAGAGCGAAGTTCTTTCGCTTTAGCTTCAGTAGTTTCGATACGCTCATATTGGAAGAAAGATGTTAACATGCTACGGAACAACGCTTTACGAGCGGAGCTATCGCGGCCTAATTTTCTGTACATTCGTCTTCCTCCTTATTCGCCTTTTTGCTTAAGGTTAAATCCACCTGGGTGGTTGCTGAGTTTTTCAGCGATTTCGTCGATAGATTTTTTACCTAAGTTGCGAACTTTTCCTAAGTCATCAATGGTTTTGTCTAGCAAATCTGCAATTGTGTTGATACCAGCACGTTTCAAGCAGTTGTACGCACGAACAGAGAGTTCCAATTCATCGATGGAAATCTTAGCTGGGCCATCATCTTCTTGAACATCTTGAGGAGTAGGATCAACTACATCACCTTCAAGATTTTGATCGTCTAATTCAACAACACTTGTAGAGTGCGCTAATTTAGTGAAGTTCCCTAAATAACCAATCATAATGGCAGCAGATTTTGCCACTGCATCAGCAGCGGTAATGGAACCATCAGTCCAAACTTCTAATGTAAGTTTGTCGAAGTCCATTTCATTACCTACGCGAACATCACTCACTTCGTATTTAGCACGAAGAATTGGGGAGAAGATGGAATCAATTGGAATGCAACCGATAACATCTGTATCCTTTTTATTCTTAGTAGAAGGAACATAGCCCTTACCACGTTCGATTACTACGTCCATTACTAAATGAGCTGTTTCATCCATTGTCGCAATCACGAGCTCTGGATTCAATACTTCTACTTCTGGTGGAAATTGTTCAGCCAAATCTGCAGCTGTTAATACACCATCCTTTTGGAAATCAAAGTGAACTTCCAATGGCCATTCTGCATCTTCTTCAAGCTTAATGCACAATTGCTTTAAGTTAAGGATGATATCCGTAACATCTTCGCGGATACCAGGAATAGTAGAGAATTCATGAAGAACCCCATCAATTTTGATAGAGGTGATAGCTGCCCCATCCAAGGATGAAAGCAAAATTCTGCGCAAGCTATTACCGAGAGTGATACCATAGCCGCGATCTAATGGTTCGCATACGAATTTACCATAGCGACCGCCTTCGGCGATGTCCACTTTCTCGATTTTAAGTTTCTTTTCTTCGCTCATCAGGAACATCCTCCTATATAACACACGTTCTTAGTTTAATTATAGCACGGCCGTCAAAACGGCCGTCTATATATTATACACGACGGCGTTTTGGAGGGCGACAACCATTGTGAGGAATTGGAGTTACGTCTTTAATGGAAGTAACTTCAAGACCTGCAGCTTGTAAAGCACGGATTGCAGCTTCACGGCCGGATCCAGGACCTTTTACAAATACTTCAACAGTGCGAAGACCATGTTCCATTGCAGCTTTAGCAGCTTGTTCAGCAGCCATTTGAGCAGCGAATGGAGTGGATTTACGGGAACCACGGAAGCCCAAGCCACCAGCGGAAGCCCAAGACAACGCATTACCGTTTGTATCTGTCAAAGTTACGATAGTGTTATTGAATGTAGAACGAATATGAGCCGCACCGGATTCAATATGTTTCTTTTCTTTTCTTTTTGTTCTAACAACTTTTTTAGCCACGCTTTATCCCTCCTTTATCTTATTTCTTTTTACCAGCAATTGCTTTTCTAGGACCTTTGCGAGTACGTGCATTCGTTTTAGTACGTTGACCACGAAGTGGTAAACCCATACGATGACGTTTGCCTCGATAGGAGTTGATTTCAATCAAGCGTTTAATGTTAAGTGCTTCTTCACGACGAAGGTCACCTTCTACTTTATAATCAGCATCTAACACTTCACGAATTTTCGCTACTTCATCTTCAGAAAGATCGCGAACACGTGTGTCAGGATTGATACCAGTTTTAGCTAGAATTTCGTCTGCTAAAGTAGGACCAATACCATAAATATAAGTTAAACCAATTTCCACTCGTTTATCACGAGGTAAATCTACACCGGCGATACGTGCCATTTAAATCTCCACCTCCTATCAGATTATCCTTGTTTTTGTTTATGTTTTGGATTTTCGCAAATAACCATTACGCGGCCTTTGCGTTTAATGATTTTACATTTTTCGCATATCTTTTTAACTGATGGTTGAACCTTCATTAGTACCTCCTTTGTGGACCCTATGCTTATTTAAAGCGATAGGTGATGCGACCACGATTTAAGTCATATGGTGTCAGTTCCATAGTAACTTTATCACCAGGAAGAATACGGATAAAATTCATACGCATTTTACCTGACACGTGAGCTAATACCACATGACCATTTTCCAATTCTACTTGGAACATAGCATTAGGTAATGCTTCTACTACCGTACCTTCCACCTCAATAACGTCTTCTTTTGACATATTTTTTCCTCCGGTTACCTGTTTATTTAATTAACCGCGGTTCATCACGCATGGTTAATATTTCAGGGCCGTTTTCTGTAACAACCACTGTATGTTCGAAATGAGCAGCTGGTTTACCATCAATGGTAACTGCCGTCCAGTCATCACCCAACACACGAACTTTATAAGAACCTAATGTAATCATTGGTTCAATACACAATACCATACCTGGTTTCATCACAGGACCGTGGTCCGGATTACCATAGTTTGGAATTTGTGGATCTTCATGCATTTCACGGCCTAAACCATGACCAACGAAGTCGCGAACGACACCGTAACCATGTTTCTCACAATACGTTTGAACAGCGTGACCGATAGCACCGATATGGTTACCAACTTTCACTTGTTCGATTCCCTTGAACAGACTTTCCTCTGTTACTTTTAACAATTTCATCACATCTGGTTTGACATGACCAATTGGAATTGTCACAGCCGAATCGCCGTGATATCCATCAATAGATGCTACAAGATCAATACTGAGGACATCACCGTTTTTAAGCTTACGCTTAGCGCTCGGAATACCATGAACAACTTCTTCATTGATAGAAGCACAGATTGTAGCAGGGAACCCATAGTACCCTTTACAACTTGGTATACCACCGTGGCTGCGAATATATTCTTCGGCAATTGTATCTAACTCAAGCGTCGTGATGCCAGGTTTAGCCTTTTCTACTAACAAGGACAACGTGTCTGCTGTAAGCTTGCTTGCCTTGCGGATACATTCAATTTCATGGGCAGATTTCAAAATAATCATGGATTATTTCTCCAAAGCCTTAATGATGTCAGCAAATACTGCGTCTACATCTTGTAAACCATTAATTTCTTGATACAAACCGCTATTACGATAGTAATCAATTAATGGTTTAGTAGATTCTTCGTACACAGCTAGACGTTTCTGTACTGTTTCAGGGTTATCATCAGCACGATTTTCAAGAACTGCTCGTTCACTAATGCGTTTAACAAGTTCTTCAGAAGGAACATTTAAGTTAAGCACAGCGTCCAAAGAAATTCCTAATTCTTTTAAGATTGCATCCAAGGATACAGCTTGCGCTGTAGTTCTTGGGAATCCATCAAGAATAAATCCAGATTTGCAGTCATCTTTAACCAAGCGATCACGTACGATACCAACAGTTACACTGTCTGGTACCAATTGACCAGCATCGATATATTTCTTAGCCTCAACTCCAAGAGGTGTTTCGTTCTTAATCGCAGCGCGGAACATATCACCTGTTGAAATTTGGGGAATACCGTATTTTTCAATAAGTCGAGCTGCCTGTGTGCCTTTACCAGCACCAGGAGGTCCCATTAATAAAATATACATTCTGTTTCCCTCCTATTTTACAAAGCCCTTATAGTGGCGTGTTACCATAAGTGACTCAATTTGTTGCATTGTATCAAGAGCTACACCTACAACGATTAAGAGAGCTGTACCACCAAAGTATACGCCTTGCACGCCTGTAATCGTACCGAGGAAATTCGGTATGATAGCGACGATAGCTAAGAATACAGCACCAGCCAATGTAATCTTGGTCATCACGTTATCCACATAATCAGCAGTAGGTTTACCCGCACGAATACCAGGGATAAAACCACCGTATTTTTTCATATTATCTGCCATATCTGTAATGTTGATAGAGATTGCAGTATAGAAGTATGTAAAGATAAAAATCAATATTGCATACAATGCCGTTTGTAACGGCGTTCCCCATGTGAATAAATCCGCAATTTTATGAACGAAATCGTTTTCAATAAATTGCGCAATCGTTACAGGGAACATCAACACAGATGACGCAAAGATAATTGGAATTACACCTGCCTGATTGACTTTCAACGGCAAGAATGTAGAGTGACCACCGTACATTTTACGACCAACTACGCGTTTAGCATATTGAATCGGAATACGACGTTGGCCTTGCGTAACTGCTACTACAACAGCAATCATTGCAATTGCAATTACAGCAAATAAGAATGCTTGGAACATGTTAATTGTTCCAGTTTGTATATATTGGTAAATGGTTTGAAGACCATCTGGTAAACGAGCTACGATACCAGCAAAGATAATCAAGGAAATACCATTACCAATGCCATATGCTGTGATTTGTTCGCCAATCCACATCAACAAGCATGTGCCTGCTGTTAGGATGATGGCTACAACAAATACACTAAGGATATCATTATTTACGAGAGCGGAATTTGCACGTAGTGCAAACGCCATGCCAAAGGCTTGGACAAAACCTAAAACAACCGTACCATAACGAGTTACCTTCGCAATTTTTTTACGGCCCTCTTCACCATCTTTACTCCACGCTTCAAACTGTGGAACTACAGCTTGAAGTAGTTGCATGATGATGGAAGCATTAATGTAAGGTGTAATACTCATTGCAAAGATAGAGAACTTACTTAGCGCACCACCAGCAAACAAGTCTAATAGACCGAATAGGTTACCGGAGGTAAATAAAGATTCAATTACAGATGCATCTACACCAGGTACAGGGATGTGAATGCCGGCTCTAAACACGGCAAACATCATCAATGTGTACAAAATCTTATTACGCAACTCGGTAATCTTAAAGATGTTTGAGAGGCTATCTAGCAAACTAGATCACCTCTACTTTTCCGCCTGCTGCTGTGATTTTTTCTTCAGCAGATTTAGTGAAGCCGTTAGCAATAACAGTTAGGTTTTTAGTTTCCAAAGAACCATTACCTAAGATGCGGATGCCATCGCGTACGTTTTTCAAAATACCAGCTTCAATAAGAGCTACTGGATCAACTGTTGCACCGTCTTCAAATCGGTTCAATTGTTCTACGTTAACTTCAGCATATTGTTTAGCAAAAACGTTGTTGAAACCACGTTTTGGTAAACGACGATAAAGAGGCATTTGGCCGCCTTCAAAACCGGAGCGAACGCCACCGCCAGAACGGGAGTTTTGACCTTTTTGACCACGACCAGATGTTTTACCCAAGCCAGAACCTAAACCACGGCCTACACGAGTACGAGTTTTTTTGGAACCAGCTGCTGGTTGTAATTCATGAAGTTTCATTCAGTGCACCTCCTTATCAGTATTAAACTTCTTCAACTTTTACTAAATGTCTAACTTTGTGAAGCATACCTTGAATTTGAGGTGTTACTTCTTTTACGACTTGAGAATTAGTTTTTTTCAAGCCCAAAGCTTTAACTGTCGCGCGTTGATCTTCAGGACGACCGATTAAGCTTCTTGTTAATGTTACTTTAACTTGTGCCATTTCTTGTCTCCTTATTACGCGTTATAGATTTCTTCAACGGATTTACCGCGAAGTTCAGCAACTTCGCTAGCACGTTTCAAATCTTTCAAACCTTCAATTGTAGCACGAACCATATTGTTAGGGTTAGAAGAGCCCAAAGATTTAGTTAAGATGTTACGAACACCAACCAATTCCAATACGGCACGAACAGGGCCACCAGCGATAACGCCAGTACCTTCAGCAGCTGGTTTCAAGAATACGCGGCCTGCGCCGAATACACCTGTTACGCTGTGAGGGATTGTACCATTTTTAATTGCTACGTTTACGATATTTTTCTTAGCATCATCGATACCTTTGCGGATAGCTTCAGGTACTTCCGCAGCTTTACCTAAGCCAACGCCTACATAACCGTTGCCATCACCAACAACTACAAGTGCGCTGAAGGAAAAACGACGACCGCCTTTAACTACTTTGGCTACGCGGTTGATGAATACTACTCTTTCTTTAAGATCAAGACTGGTGTAGTCAATTCTCGCCATGTCTATAGTTCCTCCTTCTTAGAATTTTAAGCCTGCTTCACGAGCACCTTCTGCAAGTGCTGCTACGCGACCATGATAAATGTAACCACCACGGTCAAACACTACAGTGTCAATACCTTTAGCGATAGCTTTTTTAGCAACTGCTTCACCAACAGCTTTAGCAGCAGCAATGTTACCACCATAGGATAAATTTAAATCTTTATCTAAAGAGCTAGCAGCTACTAATGTTGTACCTGCTACGTCATCGATAACTTGAGCGTAAATGTTGCTCAAGCTGCGATATACGTTCAAACGTGGACAAGTTGCCGTACCAGAAATATGGCGGCGAATACGAAGATGACGTTTTGCTCGAGCGATGTTTCTACTAGATTTACGAGGCAAGATATTCACTCCTTTCATTCATATAGATGATATTACTATTTACCTTTTGCACCAGCTTTACCAGCTTTACGACGAACAACTTCGCCTTCATAGCGGATACCTTTACCTTTGTAAGGTTCAGGTTTTCTCCATTTACGGATATCAGCTGCTACTGCACCTACAACTTCTTTGTCTGCACCAGACACAACGATTTTGTTAGGAGCTGGAACTTCAATTGTAATACCAGCTGGAGCTTCCATCTCTACCGGATGAGAGAAGCCAAGTGTAAGAGCCAATTTATTGCCTTGTTTAGCCGCTCTGTAACCAACACCGTTGATTTCAAGAGTTTTTGTAAATCCTTCTGCTACGCCTGTTACCATATTAGCAACAAGAGCGCGAGTCAAACCGTGAAGGGCACGATGAGCTTTATCTTCGGAAGGACGAGCTACTGTGATTGTGTTACCTTCTACAGTGATGATCATATCTGGATGCAAATCGCGAGATAATTCACCTTTAGGACCTTTTACGTTCATATGATGGTTATCATATGTAACAGTAACGCCTGCAGGAATCTCGATAGGCATTCTACCGATACGTGACATTATTTCTACCTCCTATTGCTACTATTACCAAACGTATGCGATTACTTCGCCACCAAGACCTTCTTTACGAGCTTGTTTGTCGCTCATAACGCCTTTGGATGTAGAAATAACTGCGATACCCAAACCACCAAGTACACGAGGAAGTTCTTCCTTTTTCGCGTAAACACGTAAACCTGGTTTGGAAATACGTTTAATTCCTGTAATAACTTTTTCGTTATTGGAACCATATTTCAAAGTTACTTTTAAAGTGTTTTCTTCTTTTTCAACGTTCTTTACGAAACCTTCTTGTAAAAGGATTTCAAGAACTGCTGCTTTCATTCTAGATGCAGGAATGTTTACCGTTTCGTGAAGTGCAGCATTTGCATTACGGATGCGCGTAAGCATATCCGCGATAGGATCGGTCATTACCATAATCTAAAAACCTCCTCTCGTCTAATATTACCAGCTGGCTTTTTTAACACCAGGAATTTGTCCTTTGTACGCCAATTCACGGAACGCAATACGGCTGATACCGAATTTACGCATATAGCCGTGAGGACGACCAGTTAAGTTGCAACGATTGTGCAAACGTGTTGGGGATGCATTAGCTGGTAATTTGGACAAGCCTTCATAATCACCTGCTGCTTTAAGCGCCGCACGTTTAGCTGCATATTTTTCAACGATTTTAGCGCGTTTCTTTTCGCGTTCAATCATAGATTTTTTAGCCATCTATATGTTCCTCCTATTATTTTTCAAAAGGCATACCGAATTGAGTCAACAATTCACGAGCTTCTTCATCTGTTTTAGCACTTGTTACTACGATGATATCCATACCAGTAACGCGTTCTACCTGATCATATTCGATTTCAGGGAAGATGAGCTGTTCTTTAAGACCCAAAGCGTAGTTACCACGGCCATCAAATGCAGTTGCGCTGATACCGCGGAAGTCACGTACACGAGGTAATGCCGCATTGATCAATTTATCAAGGAATTCATACATGCGTTCGCCACGAAGAGTAACTTTTGTACCCAACGCCATGCCTTCACGAACTTTAAAGTTCGCAATAGATTTTTTAGCTTTTGTGATTACAGGTTTTTGACCAGCAATAATTGTTAAGTCATTAACTGCAGCTTCTAAAGCTTTTGCATTGCCTACAGCATCGCCAACGCCGATGTTGATAACGATTTTTTCCAATTTAGGAATTTCCATTACGTTGCCGTATTGGAATTTTTCTTGCATACTCTTTCTAATTTCAGAGTTGTATTGTTCAAATAAACGAGACATTTATGTAGCTCCTCCTTTCCTGATTATTTAAGTACTGTACCGGATTTAACAGTTGCACGAACGAATTTACCGTCTTTACCTTCAACTTTTTTGATACGAGTAGCTGTTTTAGTTTCTGGGTCAACAACCATTACGTTAGAAACATGGATACCAGCTTCTTTAGTAACGATGCCGCCTTGTGGGTTAGCTTGAGAAGGTTTTGTGTGACGTTTTACAGTGTTTACGCCTTCAACAAATACGCGTTCTTTTTTAGGTTCAGTAGCAATTACTGTACCTTGCTTACCTTTATCTTTACCGGAGATAACAACAACTGTATCGCCTTTTTTGATTTGTAATTTAGCCATATGCTGCGTTCCTCCTTCTTATAATACTTCTGGAGCTAAGGAAACGATTTTCATGAAGTCTTTTTCACGAAGTTCTCTAGCTACAGGTCCGAAGATACGAGTACCACGAGGGGTTTTATCTTCTTTAATAACTACTGCTGCGTTTTCATCAAAACGGATATAGGAACCGTCTTGACGGCGGATACCTTTTTTAGAACGAACAATAACAGCTTTGACTACGTCGCCTTTCTTGACAACGCCACCGGGTGATGCATCTTTTACAGAAGCAACGATTACGTCACCGATATTGCCGAATTTGCGATAAGAACCGCCCATGACTTGGATGCACATAATACGTTTTGCACCAGTGTTGTCGGCAACATTCAAAATTGTTTGTTGCTGGATCATCGTCTATTCCTCCTTACATCACTCTTATTTTTGTCTTTCAAGAATTTCAACAACTCTCCAACATTTATCTTTAGAAAGTGGACGAGTTTCTACAATTTTAACTGTATCACCAATGCGGCACTCATTATTTTCATCATGAGCTTTGAAGCGTTTATTGCTAACCATTGGCTTATTATATAATGCGTGAGGTACTTTACGTTCTACAGCAACAACAACAGTTTTTTCCATTTTGTTGCTAACAACTTTACCTACGCGGACTTTACGTACGTTTCTTTCTTCTGCCACGATTTTAAGCCTCCTTTTCAAACTTTAACAAATCTGTCATTATGCGTTTTCAGATTTAAGTTCAACTTCACGTTGTACAGTTTTAATACGAGCGATTGTCTTCTTAACTTCACGAATGCGCATAGGATTCTCTAATTGACCTGTTGCAAGCTGAAAACGGAGGTTAAATAACTCTTCCTTAAGACCGGAAACTTTTTGTTCCATTTCGGCAGCGCTCATATTGCGAATGTCATTAACCTTCATTTACGTCACCACCCAATTCTTTACCCTTAACAACAAATTTGCATTTGATTGGAAGTTTATGGCTTGCAAGACGCATAGCTTCACGAGCTACAGCTTCTGGCACACCGTCCATTTCAAACATTACACGACCTGGTTTAACTACTGCTACCCAGTATTCAGGAGAACCTTTACCGGAACCCATACGAGTACCAGCTGGTTTAGCTGTGATTGGTTTGTCAGGGAAAATTTTAATCCATACTTGACCGCCACGTTTGATATAACGAGTCATAGCAATACGAGCAGCTTCGATTTGACGGTTTGTGATCCAAGATGGTTCGCATGCTACCAAGCCGAACTCACCATGAGACACTGTATTACCGCGCATAGCACGACCTTTCATACGGCCGCGGAATTGCTTACGATGTTTTACACGCTTTGGAATAAGCATTACTTGCCACCTTCTTCCTTCTTAGCAGGTTGTTTTGCTTCTGGCAAAACTTCACCTTTGTAAATCCATACTTTAATGCCGATACAACCATAAGTTGTATGAGCTTCAGCAGTACCGTAGTCGATATTTGCACGAAGTGTGTGCAATGGAATGGAACCTTCACGGTAGGATTCGCTACGAGCGATTTCAGCGCCACCAAGACGACCGCTAACCATGATTTTGATACCTTTTGCACCTAAGCGCATTGTACGACCAACAGCTTGTTTCATTGCACGACGGAAACCGATA
Source organism: Veillonella sp. ACP1 (assembly GCF_000286635.1). Taxonomy (NCBI): domain Bacteria; kingdom Bacillati; phylum Bacillota; class Negativicutes; order Veillonellales; family Veillonellaceae; genus Veillonella; species Veillonella sp. ACP1. The sequence goes on from NZ_ALKL01000025.1 coordinate 24,668, forward strand.
CGACGTTCTAATTGGCCAGCAATATTTTCTGCAACAAGAACTGCATCCATGTCTGCTTGTTTAATTTCTGCAATGTTTACGTCAACTTGTTTATCAGTGAAACGAGTCATTGCTTTTTTGATATCTTCGATACCAGCACCACCACGACCGATAACCATACCTGGTTTTGCAGTGTGGATAGTCAATTTAATACGTTTATTTGTACGCTCGATTTCAATGCGGGAAATACCAGCAATGAAAAGGGTTTCTTTCAAGAAGTTACGAATTTTTACGTCTTCATGAAGATTAGCAGCGAAATCTTTTTCTGCATACCACTTTGCGTCCCAATCTTTTACGATACCGACACGCAAACCGTGTGGATTAACTTTTTGACCCACTCTGTTTCCCTCCTTCTTAAGCTCTTTCTTTAACTACTACTGTTACGTGGCTAGTGCGTTTCAAAATTTTGAAAGCTTGTCCACGGGAACGAGGATGAATACGTTTCAATGTAGGACCTTGATCAACGAAGATCTCGGATACATATAAGTTATCCACATTCATATCAAAATTGTGTTCTGCATTTGCGATTGCGGAACGCATAACTTTTTCGACTACATCAGCGCCAACTTTCGGAGTGAACTTCAAGATGGCAAATGCCTCGCCGATGTTTTTACCGCGCACTAAATCAGCAACGATACGGATTTTACGAGGCGCGATTCGGATATGTCTAGCGATTGCTTTTGCTTCCATTAATTATTCCTCCTATTTTTTGCCTGTAGATTTTTCGTCCTTACCGTGACCTTTGAAAGTACGTGTAGGAGCGAATTCACCTAATTTATGACCTACCATATCTTCTGTAATAAATACAGGTACATGTTTGCGACCATCATGCACAGCAATTGTGTGGCCTACAAAACTAGGGATAATAGTAGAGGCACGGGACCAGGTTTTTACAACTTTCTTTTCGTTAGTTTCGTTTAAAGCATCAACTTTCTTAAGCAAATGATCTGCTACGAAAGGGCCTTTTTTAATAGATCTGGACACTATTTTATCTCCTTTCCTTTATCCTATTTTGTACGACGTTTAATGATTAAGCTGTTAGAAGCTTTTTTCTTGTCGCGAGTTTTAACACCATGTGCTGGTTTGCCCCAAGGTGTAACAGGATGTTTACGACCAACAGGAGATTTACCTTCACCACCACCATGTGGATGGTCACAAGGGTTCATTACAACACCACGGTTACCAGGACGAACGCCCATCCAACGATGACGACCAGCTTTACCAATTACTAGGTTGCTGTGTTCAGCGTTGCCTACAACACCTACAGTTGCACGGCATTCTTGACGTACGCGGCGCATTTCGCCAGATGGTAAACGAAGAATAGCATAGCCATTATCTTTACCCATCAATTGAGCGGATGTACCAGCGGAACGAACGATTTGACCGCCTTTACCGATTTTTAATTCGATGTTGTGGATTTGAGTACCGTCTGGGATATTAGCCAATGGTAAGCAGTTACCAGGTTTAATATCAGATTCAGGACCGGAGAATACAACGTCACCAACTTTTAAGCCGTTAGGAGCTAAAATATAACGTTTTTCACCATCAGCGTAGTTAAGCAAAGCGATACGAGAAGAACGGTTAGGATCATACTCGATTGTTGCTACTTTAGCTGGGATATTATCTTTAGTACGTTTGAAGTCAATGATACGGTATTGACGTTTATGACCGCCACCTTGGTGACGAACTGTCATTTTACCAGTATTATTACGACCACCTTTTTGGGAAATCTTAGCTAACAAAGATTTTTCTGGTTTGCTTGCTGTGATTTCGTCGAAGGCGGATACTGTCATAAACCGGCGACCAGCGGAGTACGGTTTAAATGATTTAATTGCCATTAGTGGGCCTCCTTACAACTAGACTCTTAGACACCTTCAAATAATGTAATGGATTCGCCAGCTTTTAAAGTTACGATAGCTTTTTTGTAATCGCTACGTTTACCTTGTGTACGACCCATGCGTTTAGTTTTGCCTAATACGCGAATAGTAGCTACTTTTTCTACTTTTACATTGAAGATTTTTTCAACAGCTTGACGGATTTGCACTTTATTTGCAGTCAAAGGCACGCGGAACGTGTATTTGTTTTCTTCCATAAGCTTTGTGGATTTTTCGGTAATAACCGGACGGATTAGTACATCATGTAATTGCATTATCCAAGTACCTCCTCAATTTTTGCGACAGCGCCTTTAGTAATGAAGAGCTTATCGTAATGAAGAAGATCGAAAATGTTCATACCTTCGCAAGCCAATGCTTTAACACCTTGGATGTTGCGAGCGGAACGTTCAACATTTACATCACCTTCAGTGATGAACAATACTTTTGCATCGCCAACATTGAAGCTATTGATAATATTCAATACTTCTTTTGTTTTAGGAGCTGCTAATGTGATTTCTTCCAAAACGTATAATTCGCTATTATTTACCTTATCGCTAAGAGCAGATTTAACTGCTAAACGTCTAGCCTTACGAGGCATAGCTTTGTAATAGCTGCGAGGTTGTGGACCAAATGTAGTACCGCCACCAATCCAGATTGGGGAACGGCTGGAACCGGAACGTGCACGACCAGTACCTTTTTGTTTCCAAGGTTTACGGCCACCGCCACGAACCATACCTCTAGTTTTTGTTGCATGTGTGCCGAGACGTTCGTTAGACAATTGACGAACTACGGCTTGATGCATAACGGCTTCGTTTACTTCAACGCCGAATACTGCATCGTTTAACTGTATTTCACCGACTTTAACGCCGGATTGATTATATGTTGCTACTGTAGGCATTACATAATCCTCCTTTCGACAAATGATTATTTAACAGGTTTAACCGTGTTGCGAACCATAACCAAGCTACCTTTAGCGCCTGGGATACCACCTTTAACCAATAAAAGGTTACGTTCAGCATCAACTTTCACAACGGATAAGCGTTGTACGGTAACTCTGTAACCACCCATTTGTCCAGGGAGTTTTTTACCTTTGTATACCTTACCGCCGCCACCGGAGATCATAGGACCGATGGAACCAGGTTCACGGTGAGATTTGGAGCCATGAGTTTCAGGACCACGAGAGAAATTATGGCGTTTAATTGTGCCAGCAAAACCCTTACCTTTACCTGTACCTACTACGTCCACCAATTCACCTTCTGCGAAGATATCAGCTGCCAGAGTTTGGCCTACTGTGTAGTCAGCTGCACTGTCAACGCGAACTTCGCGAAGATATTTAACTGGAGCTACGCCAGCTTTGTCGAACTGACCTTTTACAGGTTTTGTTAAATGTTTTTCTTTAATGGAACCATAACCAATTTGTACTGCTTCATAACCGTCTGTTTCAACAGTCTTAACGCGCACTACAACGCTTGGGGTAGTTTCCACTACTGTTACAGGAACTAATTGGCCTTCAGCTGTGAAGACTTGTGTCATTCCTAATTTTTTACCCAAAATAGCTTTAGACATTATCGCACCTCCTTATAGTTTTATTTCAATAGATACACCAGCTGGTAAATCTAAACGAGTGATAGCATCTACTGTTTTCGAATTTGGTTCAAGAATATCGATCAAGCGTTTATGTGTACGCATTTCGAATTGTTCACGGGAATCTTTGTTAACGTGTACGGAACGAAGAATCGTGAAGATATTCTTTTCTGTTGGCAATGGAATCGGACCAGATACCATAGCGCCATTTCTTTTTGCAGTGTCTACGATCTTAGCAGCGCTTTGATCGAGAGCTTTGTGGTCGTATGCCTTAAGGCGAATACGGATTTTTTGCTGTTTAGCCATTATTAATAATTCCTCCTGTCGTCCATTTCGTGAATGAACTGCTCCATAGAAATTCTCCTCCGCAGAGGCAACCTTCTACTTCATAGTTTGAAAACACAACACGAGAGCGGCAGAACATGCCGCTCTTACATGTCGTGGATATTGTGCCCAACGCATCACTACGATGAGCATAAAAGGTTAAATTAACCTTCGATTTCAGTTACAACGCCAGCGCCTACTGTATGGCCACCTTCGCGGATCGCGAAACGAAGACCTTCTTCGATAGCGATTGGAGTAATCAATTCGATATTCATTGTTACGTTATCGCCAGGCATACACATTTCTACACCTTCAGGAAGGTTTACAACACCTGTTACGTCTGTTGTACGGAAGTAGAATTGTGGACGGTAGTTGGAGAAGAATGGAGTATGACGGCCACCTTCTTCTTTAGTCAAAACGTATACTTCTGCTTTGAATTTTGTATGTGGGTTGATGGAACCTGGTTTAGCCAATACTTGACCACGTTCGATGTCTTTACGGTCAACACCACGAAGCAATGCACCAACGTTGTCACCTGCTACTGCAGAGTCCAAAGTTTTGCGGAACATTTCAAGACCAGTTACAACGTATTGTTCAGCTTT
>NZ_ALKL01000026.1:0-4024 GCF_000286635.1 Veillonella sp. ACP1
CATAGTACGAATGAAAGCAATATCATGAGCGATGAATAGATAGGTCAAATTCCGTTTCTTTTGCAATCTAGCGAGTAGATAGGCAATAGAGTCTTGCACAGATACATCAAGGGCACTCGTTGCCTCATCGAATACGAGGATTTCAGGTTTCAAAACGATAGCTCGTGCAATAGCTACACGTTGACGTTGACCACCAGACATCTCATGAGGGAATCGATGCATAAACTCACGCGGTAAATCTACCATTTCAAGATAATCCCCAGCGATTTGTTCTTCTTTTCCCTTTTCGAGAAGCCCAAAATTATATAGTGGTTCAAGAATAATATCCTTAACCTTCATACGCGGATTAAAAGCTGCCGATGGATCTTGGAATACCATTTGAATTTTTTGACGATATTCTCTAGTTTGTTCTGTATTCATGTGTTGAATCTCAACACCATCAACGTAGATTTCACCTTCTGTAATAGGCAACATTTTCATAATCATACGAACTAATGTTGTTTTACCAGAGCCGGATTCACCTACAATACCAAGAGATTGCCCTTTTTCAAGTGTGATATTGATATTTTTACATGCCTCAAGTTCGCCACCAGTAGGAAGTGGGAATCGTTTACATACATTTTTAATTTCTACTGCGTAGTTAGTCAATGTAACGACCTCCTCCCAATGTTGGTACCGCATCTTTTAGTTGTTTTGTGTATTCATTAGATGGGTTTTCTAAGATTTCTTGTGGCGTACCTGCATCTACAACACAGCCCTTTTTCATAACGATGATGTAATCGGACATATATGCCGCCACACCAAGGTTATGAGTTACCATAACGATAGTGGAATTATGTACTTTAGATAATTCCATCATTTGCATAACAACTTGAGATTGCGTCGTCACATCTAAAGCAGATGTTGGTTCATCACCGATGAGTAATGCTGGATCTAAAGCCAGTGCCATAGCAATGCCTACCCGTTGGCGTTGACCACCAGACAGCTCATGTGGATAGCGGCGAAGGATATCTGCGCAATTAGGTAACGCAACAGACTCTAATAATTCAATAGCACGACGATCACATTCGTCATTGGAGATTTCAATGTGAGCTTTGAATAGTTCTCTAAATTGTTTACCAATACGTACAATCGGATCGAGTGCACTACCGCTATCTTGGAAAATCATGGCCATGTCTTTGCCACGTATGGATCTCCATTCTGACTTAGATAGGGTGCGAAGGTCTTGACCATTAAAGATCATTGTACCATCTGTGACCTCACCACCTACAGGCAATAAACCCATGAGGGCCCGGATCACGGTAGTTTTACCGGATCCGGATTCCCCTACAATGGTCAATACCTTACCGCGTTCCAAGGTAAAGTTTACATCCATAACAGCAGGCACACCTTGGTACGCGATGCTAAGGTTCTCTACAGTTAGTATGTTTTCTGCCATTATAGCTCCTTACTATTTTGTAATTTTGTTAGTAATCCAGTAGTAATCACTTGGGTACATGACAGCACCTTTCAAGTAAGAACCAGTAATGATATTAGTTTTAGGATAACCTAAGAACAATGCAGCGCCATCATTCATCAATAATTGTTGAATTTGAATTGCATATTCACGACGTTTTACAGGGTCGAATTCAGTTTGAGCAGCATCTAACAATTGGTCAACTTGTGGATTGGAGTAACCAGAACCGTTTTGAGGGTTAGAACCATTATTATTAGTATGCCAGTAGTTAGCTAAGAACCAGATTGGATCACCTGTATTAGCAGTTACGATGTTGGAGATAAGCATATCATAATCGCCATCTTGACCCATTTTATCAATCAAGTTGTAGTCAACTGTTTTGATTTTCATATCGATACCAACTTTTTTAAGATCGGCTTGGACAGCTTCTGCATAAAGTGGTAATTCTGCACGAGAGTTATATACAACGAAGTTGAATGTTAATGGTTTGCCATCTTTATCAAGGATACCATCGCCATCAGTATCTTTCCAGCCATCTTCAGCTAACAATTGTTTAGAACGTTCAGGATTATACGCATTAGGATCTTTCAAGTCATTGAAGCCGTAGTCCATAGATGGTGGAATTGGAGCGGAACCAGGAATGAATGTACCCTTTAATAATACATCTGCATAGTTTTTACGGTCTGTTGCAGAGATTACAGCAGCACGAACCTTGTCGTCACCAAGAATACCTTTTTGATTGATACGTGCTAACACAACACGAAGAGATGCAATTTCATCTACTTTAAATTTGTCATTGCCTTGGAACAAGCCAATTTCACCAGGGCCGATATTAACAGCCATGTCTACATCACCGGATTGCAAGCTCATAGCACGCGTATTAGGATCGTCGATGGATGGGATTTCTACGGTTTTAAACGGTACTGCACCATCCCAGTAATTTTCATTCGCCGCCATTTCAGCACGTTCCTTAGTGAAAGATTTTACTACATATGGGCCTGTACCGATAGGACCTTCTTTAGCGAAGTTACGGCCATCTTTTTCAGATTGCACATCAACAATTAAGAATATTGGATCTGCCAAAAGACCTGGCATATTAGGATATTCTTTATCTGTTTTGATAATTAATTGTTGGCCATTTGCTTCAATAGAATCATAATTAAAGAACGTTTTTGCAATATTAGACTTTTCAAAAGAACGCTCAATAGAAGCTTTTACCGCTGCGGCATCAACTTTTTTACCGTTAGAGAATTTCACCTTATCATTAATTGTGAAAGTCCAAGTTTTCTTATCTGGAGACACTTCCCATTTAGATGCAATCCAAGGTTGAGGCTTCATGTGCTCATCAAACTTAGTCAATGTTTCACCTATACCATAACGCATGACAACCCAAGAGAAGAAATTTTCCGTAGGATCTAACGAAGAGGCAAAGTTAGTTACACCAACTTTTAAAACATCCTTATTAGCAGCACCATTGTTATCGGAACCACAACCAGCGATGAAGGAACCCATCATTACAATGCTGAGGCCTGCTAAGAGAGCCTTTTTCCAAGATTTTTTCATGTAAAATCTCCTTGTACAATTACATATAACCATAAAATATACACATCATGACTACTAAATTTACAATAGTCATAATAGAAAAACCATAGTATTGCTTATTTATCCGACAACTGTCACAAAACCATCTATAAATAAGCATCACACTAAACTAACCTTGATTTTTAGGGTCTACTACATCCCGTAGAGAGTCAGACCAAAGGTTAAAGATAGCAACTACAATAAGGATAGACATGCCAGGGAATGCCATAAGCCAAGGGCTCGTTTGCAAATACTGGCGGCCTTCGTTAAGCATAAGGCCCCATTCAGGTGTTGGTGGTTGTGCACCGAATCCAAGGAAGGATAAACCTGCAACCTCAATCATGATGGCCCCAATATCTAGAACACCTGTTGTTACAACGAGGGGCAAAATATTAGGGATAATATGACGACGTAAAATCGTCCATGTAGAGGCACCCATCATAACGGCTGCCGTTACATATTCTTCACCACGTACTTTCAACGTCATAGAACGTACAAGACGCGCATATTTAGCCCACCCTACAACGGAGAGTGCTAAGATGGTATTTACAATACTGCCCCCTAAGATACCGGCGATTGCAATGGCGAGTACTACACCTGGGAAGGATAACATAATATCCGCCAAGCGCATAAGAACCATTTCAACCTTGCCGCCAAAGTAACCTGCTACGGCACCGATAACTGTACCAATGCTTACCATAATCACTACAATGGATACACCCATGAACAAGGATAATTGAGTACCATAAATGATACGAGACAATACGTCACGGCCCAATTTATCGGTACCAAACCAATGTTGTGCGCTAGGGGCTTGTAATGCTTTTGTCATATCTGAGGAAAAAGCATCGCCCGGCGCAAGCCATGGTGCAAAAATAGCAATGAATACGATAATAAGCATCAATGCAGTGTAGAAAGAGAACAATTTATGTTTCTGAATAAATTCTTTCATTATGCTCTCTCCCTTTTCAATCTAGGGTCTAATAG